>CAJQOK010000370.1 GCA_905479905.1 uncultured Aliterella sp. | reverse complement strand
CGAATAACGGGCAGTTTTTTGAATGCTTAAATATGGCGGCGTTATGGAAACTGCCGATTATTTATGTAGTCGAAAATAACAAATGGGCGATCGGTATGGCTCATGATCGTGCTACTTCCCACCCAGAAATTTATAAGAAAGCTCATGCTTTTGGCATGGCTGGGGTAGAAGTAGATGGCATGGATGTATTAGCGGTACGTGCGGCGGCTACAGAAGCCGTAGAACGCGCCCGCGCCGGAGAAGGGCCAACTTTAATTGAAGCACTTACTTATCGTTTTCGCGGTCACTCTTTAGCTGATCCTGACGAACTACGAGCTAAGGAAGAAAAAGATTTTTGGTTTAGCCGCGATCCGATTAAAAAATTAGCCGCTTACCTGATCGAGCATAATTTAGCCTCAGAGTCAGAACTTAAAGAAATTGAGCGCAAAATTACTCAAGTTATCAATGAAGCGGTAAAGTTTGCCGAAGACAGTCCAGAACCAACACCTGACGAATTATATCGTTTTATATTTGCGGAAGATAAATAGTAAATTAGGGGGAAATTATGACGTTTGAAGTCGCAATAAATCAACAGCAGTATAAAACCTACACTCTTTCGGATTCTTACGCCCAATCATTAATTGAAGTAGTACCAGAAAGAGGCGGGATTATAACTAAATGGCGGATTCAAGGACAGGAAATATTTTACTTAGATAATGAGCGATTTACTCATCCTGACTTAAGCGTCAGGGGCGGAGTTCCAATATTATTTCCGATTTGTGGTAACTTACCTGACAATACTTACACGCATGGCGATCGCACTTACACCTTAAAACAACATGGTTTTGCCCGTGAAATGCCTTGGCTTGTTACCAACCAATCAACGAATGATTGTGCCAGCATTACTTTAGTTTTAACCAGCACCGACGAGACAAAAGCTGTTTATCCCTTTGATTTTGAGGTAAGTTTTACCTATCGGCTATGGGGTAATAGCTTAGTTATCCATCAAAACTTTCAAAACAACTCAAGCGTTTCAATGCCGTTTTCGGTCGGGTTTCACCCTTATTTTGCCGCCCCAGATAAAACAGCGTTACAAGTACAAATCCCTGCAACAGAGTTTTACGATCAAAAAACTCAATCAACCCAAGCCTTTGATGGTGAATTTGACTATAGCCGCGATGAAATAGATGCAGCTTTTAAACAATTATCGGGGGAATCTGCTTCGGTCAAGGATACAAGTCGGCAGTTGCAATTAAATTTAGAGTGGAATAACGACTACTACAACACGGTAGTTTTTTGGACGGTCAAAGATAAAGACTTTTACTGTTTAGAGCCTTGGACAGCCCCCCGCAACGCTCTAAATACCGGAGATGGCTTAATATCCCTCCCTCCAGGAGATAGTTTGCAAACTTGGGTGAGTATGAATATGACTTTTTTATAAACCCTTGTGTTTAATAAATACTCATGCTAATGTTATAAACGGTGTCAAAAACGATGCTAAACAACGGGTCGCTAGCTCAATGGTAGAGTACTCGGCTTTTAACCGATTTGTTCTGGGTTCGAATCCCAGGCGACCCATAAAAACAGACAGTGAAAAGCCTACAAGTTCATTGCTTTTTAATAAGTTAAAGACAGTTTGGGCAATTGTCCGTCAAGGCAAGATTGAATTATTAGAACAAACAGAAATTCCTGAAGTTACAAGAATTCTAGTTACGCTTCTATCTGAAGATGAATCTGAGTTTTGGCACTTGACAAGTCGAGTATCGCTAGATGCGGTGTGGGATAACACAGAAGATGATGTTTATGTCCATTTACTCGAAAAATGACATTGTATTAGGCAAGATATCCCTCAAAAGCAGAACAAATCAAAATGGGAATCTATGACGTAAGCCAAATTAAGGTATTAGAGAATGTTCCCGATTTAGAACAGCTAGAAAACGGAGAGTGTCGCCGTACATATATCTATCGCTTTGTAAATAAGTTGCCCGAACAAAATGAGATTGATCGGGTAGCAAACAGCGTAAGTGAAAAATTTACTTTTTCAAAGGAATTATATGAGCTTCTCGAAGACGTTGAAATTTATGCCAATATCATCATAGAGCGATCGCTTGATTACGAAGCAAAAGTTAGTATTGTTACGACTTCACCAGAAGAATCCGGGATTTTTGGATTTGGAGTGTTTGGTCTACCCCGTAAGCTTGAAGAAGAATTTGGAACTCTAGAGTCACTTCAAGGACAACTAACAGAGAAGTGGTGTTGTTATGACTAATATAAGTTGGTCAAAAGAGCAAGAGTTTGTGCGGATTCTCGATATTCACTACCGTGATCGCACTCGTAAAAACGTAGACCTAATTATAGGTGTCAACTCTGCGCTCGGTAGATCGCACTATCTATAACTACTGTGATCTACGTATTCCTCACTGCGCTAAACACCAGCAGATAGTTGAGACTTGCTACTCTTGCGCTTAGAGCTTCGGATAGATTCTTTTTTAGACAGATTGACAATCTCTATCTCAGCTAGTTTGATAGGTGGGCGATCGGGGAAATCAACTATAAGCTTTAGCTCTCCTCCCATTGCTTCCACATACTCACGTAATGTTGACACTAATTGATCTTTTCTCTTTTCTGTTCGTGAGACACTTGCTTGACCAATTTCTAGAATATTAGCAATATCTTCTTGAGTAAAACAAAGTGTTTTCCTAAGTTCAGATAGTGACATTGCTATCTCCTCAACTTTAAGCTCCTTTGCTCTTTCGTTTACTTTTTGAAGCTCGTCTATTGGTAGACTTTGCAACATTTGGTTCACAGTTGTTCTCATTTGTCTCCTCTTTCTCTAAATCTAATAAGTGCTTTTTAAATCTTTTATCGGCTTTTTCAATCAGTTGCTTGTAAAAAAAATCTTGGCTTACTCCCGACTTATCACCTCCAAATAGCAAAACTGCACATCGTTTTGGGTTGAAAGCAAAGGCTACAACCCATTTTATTAATACTACTTTGCCTCATTATGCACTATAAAGCATATGTCTTTGAGGGTATGTCTTATTGAAAAGTTAGATATATTACTTTCGCAAGCTACTTTAAGAATGAAATATATAACGATCGCACTATCCAAATCGCAGATCTATTCTTAAAATAAGTGTTTTCAGGTCAAAATCATGCTGTATATGGTGATTGAGTATTTCAATGCAGGGGCGGCTGTTGATATTTATCGTCGCGCGCGCGATCGCGGTCGTCAATTGCCATCAGGTCTTGAGTATGTAGATAGTTGGGTAGATTTAGATTACTTTCGGTGCTTTCAACTTATGCGTACAAGCGATCGCACTTTGTTTGATATTTGGATTGCAGATTGGAGCGATCTAGCTCATTTTGAAATTATCCCAGTACGTTCTTCAGCCGAAGCTGCCGAAAATATTGCAGGTCTGCTCTAAAAGTTTCTGGTAAAACAGCTAGGGGAAGGAAAACCTATCTGAGTGCAAGCTTTTGTAACATACATAGATATAATTTTTGTTAAAGCTGAAAATTATCTTAAGATTAGCGTAATAAAACGCTTGTTCAAAACACTAGCTGATAACCAAATTAGGAGGAATTTTTATGGCGCTCGTACCAATGCGGCTGCTTCTAGATCACGCGGCGGAAAATAGCTACGGTATCCCAGCTTATAACGTCAATAATATGGAGCAGATTCAAGCAATTATGCAGGCTGCTCATGAATTGGATAGCCCCGTGATTTTGCAAGCCTCTCGCGGCGCTCGTAAGTATGCAGGCGAGTCTTTTCTGCGTCACCTAATTTTGGCGGCGGTAGAAACTTACCCCCATATTCCCATTGCCATGCACCAAGATCACGGCAATAGCCCCGCAACTTGCTACTCAGCAATGAGTCACGGGTTTACTAGCGTGATGATGGACGGCTCTTTAGAAGCTGATGCCAAAACCCCCGCCAGTTTTGAGTACAACGTTGAAGTAACTCGCAAAGTTGTTGATGTTGCTCACGCCATCGGCGTTAGCGTTGAAGGCGAACTTGGTTGTTTGGGATCTCTTGAAACTGGTATGGGTGACAAAGAAGACGGTCACGGTGCTGAAGGGGTTTTATCTCACGACCAGCTATTGACCGACCCTGACGAAGCTGTAGCATTTGTAGAACAAACTCAAGTAGATGCTTTGGCGGTTGCCATTGGCACAAGTCACGGCGCTTACAAGTTTACCCGCAAGCCTACAGGCGAAATTCTCGCTATTAGCCGGATTGAAGAAATCCACCGCCGCTTACCCAATACTCACTTGGTTATGCACGGTTCTTCTTCTGTACCTGAAGATTTACTTGCCATTATTAACCAAAATGGCGGGCAAATTCCTGAAACCTATGGCGTTCCTGTGGAGGAAATTCAAAAAGGTATCAAGTGCGGCGTTCGTAAGGTCAATATCGATACTGATAACCGTTTGGCGATTACGGCGGCGGTGCGCGAAGCTTTGATGAGCAATCCCAAAGAGTTCGATCCCCGTCACTTCCTTAAGCCTTCGATTGTCTATATGCAAAAAGTTTGTGGCGATCGCTACAAGCAATTTGAATCGGCTGGTCAAGGTAGCAAGATTAAGCAAGTTTCTTTAGATGATTTTGCCGCTAAGTACGCTAAAGGCGAACTAAAAGCAATTTCTAAGCAAGCTGTAAAAGCTTAATTTAGTTAGGTTTAAATCAAAACCGGGTAGTGATGCCCGGTTTTTTTGTTTCATATAGTAGAAAAAACTAGATAAAGACGTTGCACCGCAACGTCTCTACATTACAAAAATACGCGATGTTGCAATGATGGCATCTGACGACGGACTTGTTCAAGACGCGAAGGAGAAATTTCGGCGATCGCACAGCCTGGTTTATCTCCCGCATCGGCTAAAATAACGCCCCAGGGGTCGATAATCATGGCGTGACCATGAGTTTGACGTAAAGCATAATGTTGTCCCGTCTGGGCGGGTGCAATCACGTAGCAGGTGTTTTCAATCGCCCTTGCTTGTAAGAGAATTTGCCAGTGATCTTTGCCTGTATATGCCGTAAAAGCTGCGGGAATAAATACTACGTCTGCACCTTTATTTGCTAAATGGCGGTAAAGTTCGGGGAAACGCACGTCGTAGCACACAGATAAACCCAAGTTGCCTAACTCTTTTGAGGCGTATACTTGCGGCATGGTTGTACCAGCCATAACGGTTTTAGATTCGCGGTAGGTGTTGCCGTCAGGTAAGTTGACATCAAATAAATGAACTTTTTTATAACGCGCAATTTCTTGACCGTTAGGATCGATTAGTAAGGCGGTATTGTAGACTTTTTCCGCGTCTACGGGAACGGGAAAACCCCCGCCTAAAATCGTGACTTGGAAACGTTGAGCCATTGTTTTGAGGAAGTTTTCACTTCTTTGAGCGATCGCCTCGGCTTGAGCGATTTTGTCTACTTCCTCTCCCAAAAAAGAAAAGTTTTCTGGTAATGTAATTAACTCTGCGCCCTGTCTTCTGGCAAGTTCGATGAATTCTTCAGCCTGAACTAAGTTTTTTTCTAGATCGGGCAGGCTCGTCATTTGAATCGCGGCGGCAAGATAAGACTTCATGAGTTAAACGGAAATCGTGCTTTGTAGACTATAAAAATATAAGTTTATTTGGGAATCAGTGCAATTAGAATTGTCTATAATACTCCGGCAATCATTCCCCCAAGTAAAATAAACCCAATCCAAACATTTTGTCTGAACATCTCACCGTAAGCACTAGAAGGCATTTGCGG
>CAJQOK010000369.1 GCA_905479905.1 uncultured Aliterella sp. | reverse complement strand
ACTGCTGGTCTTGGCTCAAAAGTCACATTCGCAAACATTTGGCTCTGTTTGAATGTCTGCGAGATGCTATGGAACACGTCTTGCACTTAGCGTCCTAACCATCTTGGCGATTGCTATAAATACCAGTCCTGTTACAATTAACCAAACAAATAAGAAGGCTCGTCTTCTTTTTAGAACTTTCCACATCTCAGAATCGTGCCTCAGTCTAAAACTAAATTTTGTTAAATTGCTCAAGTTGAGTTAAAAGGCTTAAAAACGGTGGAGAACTTGAATTATACTTGTAAGCTTCAGCTAAAGCATCGTACCAGATGCCTTCTCGCGCATACATTGTGGCTGGCTCAACATTACGCAGTTTTAGATGCTCAGTAAGATAAAGAGATTTTGGTACTCGCTCGATCCAAGCGTAGGCATAAGCATTTTGCGAATGTCTTTTTGGATTGCAAATTAGGGCTACCGACCAGCGATAAGGTCTGCCTTGCTTAAGTTCAGGAAGTTGCAAAGGTAATTGAAATTTTATTATTCCTGATTTTTGTACAAGCTGCTGAAAATCCACTATTGGCTCAAGTCCACCTGGTTCTACAAGGGTAAATCGTATTTGTACGGGAGCATTTGCTGTAACTTGCCAGAAAAAAGTTGGATGACTAGCAGTAGTTAACCCTACGTGACTTTCAGGAGCCAACAAGTGCAATCTTGCCTCCCGAAGATTGGCTTTAGTACAACCACGCGATCCAGCGCTTAAAACTCGAGATTTTATTACTTTTTTCTTTTTACGCGGAGTGTAAGTAGAAGTAGTTCGAGTTTTACGCAGAGTGGAAGTAGAAGTAGTTTGAGCTAACACTAAAATATTATTTTCAGGTAATATCAATAACAAGAGCGCTAATGGAAAAATAGGTATTATCTTCTGTAGAAACTTTTTACCAGTCATATATAATTATTGGCTACTGAGCAAGCCTACGTATGAAAATTAATCGACCTTATAGATATGTACTGTTTATAACTAGCCTTCTGTTGTGTATTTTAATACAGGGTGTCTGGAACTTAGCAATAGCTGAAAAAGTAAGTAGTAAAGCTATTAATATAGTAGGACAAATTGAAACAAATACTACTAAGCAAACAGAGCAATCAGTTGAATTTTGGGAAGCTATACTCAAGAATTCGCAAGGGATGGATTTAGCTAATATTTATACTAATCTGGCATCTGCTTACAACAGGACAGGTAGAATCTCTGAGGCTATTTCTGCTTGGCAACGGGCAGGGGAAATTTATCAAAAATCGGAGAAGGAAACAAAGTTTGTAGAAACTCTAGTAGATCAAGCGCAAGCTTATAATTCGTTGGGTCAGTTTGCCAAAGCGATACCTTTAGTAGAAAAAGCGATCGCTCTTACCAAGGCAAGCGAAAGTGGAAGAACGCTGACTACAGCCTGGGGAGTATTGGGTAACTCATACTCTTTATCAAATAATTACGATAAAGCAATAGCCGCTTATCAAAAAAGTCTAGACTTAGCTAAGGTTTTAAATCCTAACTACACAGTTACTCCCTTAAATAATCAAGTTAATATCTGGCTTAAGCGAGCTAACTGGTACGAATCGCAAGCGAAATTAGCTGAAAATGAGGGTGAAGAAGAGGAACAAAAACGGTTACTGAGGTTAGCAGGTTCAGATCGAGATAGTGCTAAAATTGCAGCCAATCAAGCTTTGAAAGTCAGCTTAGGTAGCAATAGTTTATCAGAAGTAAAGGCACTACTAAATCTTTTACGTATGTCGCCACAAAATAAACAATACCAACAGCAGGCAATTGATATCCTAATAACACTGCCAGATTCTCGCAGTAAAGCTTATAGTTTAATCAAACTGGCTGCATACCAATCAGGCACAGCTAAAGTAGATAGTTTAAATCAAGCTAGTTTAATTAGTACAACACTTGGTGATTGGCGTACTCAATCTTTTGCTTTAGGAGACTTAGGTAACTTTTATGAGCAGCAAAAAGACTTGTCAGTAGCAATAGAAAATACTCGCGCCGCTATCCTCGCAGCGCAACGAGCAATGGCTCTAGATAGTTTGTACCGTTGGCAGTGGCAAGCAGGGCGGATATATAGGCAACAAGGAGCAAAAACGGAAGCAATTGAGGCTTATACACAAGCAATTACTAGCTTACAAAGTATTAGAGGAGATATTACAAGCGCTAGTAAAGACTTACAATTTGACGTTCGCGATGAAGTGGAGCCTGTTTACAGGCAATTAATAAGTTTGTTACTAAATAATGAAAGCGAAGTAACTATTCCTAAAGCTTTAGAAGTAGCAGAACTACTAAAGCTAACAGAGTTACAAAACTTTTTTGGAGATGAATGTTTAGAGATAAAAACTGTACTTAACCAGCCTAAAGAAATACAAATAACGGATAAAGCAACAATAAATTCTCTTATTCTAGATGATAAAACGTATATAGTTTTTCAGTTTAAAAACAAAATAATTAAACATTATTCAATAGCCTTAAGTAAAGCAGAACTAGAGAATAAAGTAAAAAATTTTCGCGATGTGCTAGAGGATTTTCAAAGTGGTGATAAGTATTTAGCTTTATGCCAAGAATTTTATAACTTATTAATTAGACCCATTGAAGGCGACTTACAAAAACTTAAACCTAGCGAACTAATTTTTATAAATGATGGTATCTTAAGAAATGTTCCGATGGCTACCTTGCATGATGGAAAACATTTTCTAATTGAAAATTACCCTATTTCTTATACTTTAAGTAATAACCTGAATAGCCAAACCTCTCAACAATCGCGATCTAGTATAATATTTGGGTTAACAGTAGAAAAACCGCCCTTCCCTGCTTTACCGAATGTTGAAATTGAAACCCAAGCTGTACAAGATATTATTAAAGGAGAAAAAAATTTAGACAGTAAGTTTACTGAATTCAATCTCGAACAACAAATTAGAAAAAGAAACTATTCTATCGTTCATATTGCAACTCATGGAGAATTTAAAGGTACGCTCAATAGTAGTTCTTTGCAAGCCTTTGATAACCGTATTTCCTTACAAGAACTTGAAACTATTTTTCGAGGAAATAAAAACTTTATAGATTTACTTGCTCTTAGCGGTTGCCAAACTGCCGCAGGTGACAGCCGCTCTACTTTAGGTATTGCTGGACTTGCCGTGCGGACTAGAGTTAAAAATGTTTTATCTAGTTTATGGTACATAAACGACGCTGATGTTGTAGTATTGATCAAAGATTTTTATACTCAAATACAAAAAAGAGGAGAAACTAAGGCAGAAGCACTAAGAAAAGCCCAAATAAAAGCGATCAACACGCGTACAACTCCTCCGGCAGTATGGTCTAGCTTTATCTTAGTTAAAAGTTAGCTGGAGCAAGAAACGAATTAGTTCCCACTACCTAAGGTTAATGTAATGAAATTAGTCAAATATCTAGTTAGATATAGTCTGCCAATAGTGTTGATTCTGCCTAGTTCTAGCCTGAAGATAGAAGCAGTAGAACAACCGCATTTTGCCACTAATTATTTACTACTCGCAAAAAACCCTAAAAAAGCCGTACCCTTAAATGTCTCTGCACTAGAGCTTTTTCGCAAGGCATACGAAAATCGATATACGTGGAACGATGAGTTTCCAGGTTACACAGCAGCAGTAGAGTTTAAGCAAGGTAGGGATAGATACAACGGCTATGTTCGTGTTAATCCGGACTTAAGTGTAGAAGTTACTGGTATTGCTAATGAAAAAGCTAGTCAGACTGTAAAAAATGGAATACTTTTAATTGCTGTACATCGACGCAGTACTCCTTTTGAAGTTGCTCATAAAAATAAAGCTTTTAAGTTCGGTACAGTTGAAAATTCTAAAGTGACAGAGATTATCGAAGATGGTGGAAAAGCAACAGCCCGTTATCAAGTAGCTAACAACCAAATTGTTCAGGTAAATCGTTTACTAGGTCCTCATGCTGTTGTTGTAAAAACATTAGACACCGAAGAAACGCCAGAAGGATACATAGCCACTCGATATCAATCCAGTTTCTACGATACTAAAACAAATCAACTTATAGGCTCAGAAATATCTTCTGATAGTTACAGAAAGATTGGCAATTACTATTTACCAATTCGTCGGGTTATTCAACACATTGAAAACGGCAATAATTTTGAGGTAGAATTTAATTTCACTAAACTCGAAGTTATTTCTAATAAAGCTAATTGATTAAATTGTTAAGGAATAAAATATTGAAATATGCTTAGGTTAAATTCGGTTTCGTTTTGGATAAATTTGATTTATCCCGTAGTAACTATTAGCAACGCTTCTGTTTTTGGAAGCTATGCCTTAGCTCAGATTATACCTGATAATACTTTAGGGTCTGAAAGTTCTACAGTAAGGTCTAGAGTCATTGATGGTGTAAATAACGATCTCATTGATGGTGGAGCAATTAGGGAAAATAACCTTTTCCATAGCTTCCAAGAATTTAATGTTAATGAAGGAGAAAGTGCTTATTTTAGTAATCCTACAAGCGTTCAATCTATATTTAGCCGAGTAACAGGATCTAATGCTTCTCAAATCTTCGGTAGGCTTGGAGTCTTAGGAAAAGCTAATCTTTTTTTAGTTAATCCCAACGGTATTATCTTTGGCTCAAATGCTACTTTAGATACTAAAGGTTCATTCATAGGTACTACTGCCCAAAGTATTAATTTTGCTGATAGCTCCCAATTTAGTGCTAGTTCTTCTCCAGGTAATACAGTACTACTTACAATTAGTGTGCCAACAGAATTGCAATTTGGCTCCAGACCCGAAGATATTACAGTGCTAGGAAATGGTCAAGGAACAACGATCTCGCCAGAACAAGTTGATAATACTTCGGAGTTAAGAGTCCAACAAAATCAAACTTTAGCTTTGATAGGGGGAAATTTATTAATTCAAGGTGGAACGTTGAAAACAGCCGGAGGTCAAATTGAGCTAGGTAGTATAAATAGTCCTAGCTCAGTCGGTTTAGAAGCAAATCTTGAAGGCTTCTCCTTCAATTATAAAGAAGTTCCAGATTTTGGTGATGTTCAACTACTACTACAAGCAACTGTAGATGCTAGTGGAGCGGGAGGCGGTAGAATCAACGTTCAAGGTAGAAATATCTTAATCAGTGACGGTTCTGTGATCGCCAGTGCTACATTGCAAGCAGAGAAAGGGGAAACACTATCAATTAATTCATCAGAAACTTTAAAGATAACAAGAGTAGCAGTCGAAAGAGGAATAGAAAGCGGTTTATATACTTCAGTTGAGCCTGGTGCGACTGGTAGTGGAGGTAATATCGATATCATTAGTAAAAATATAATTGTCGATGAAGGAGGGCAGATATTTTCGGGAACTTTCGGTGTAGGGACAGCAGGTTCAATAAACATAAAAGCTCAGAACTCTATAAGTTTGAACGGTAGAGCTTCACAAATAGAGAAACAGAGAACAGGTAGCTCTATATCAACTATAGTTTTACCAAATGCCGTAGGAAACGGTGGTGACATTACTTTAGAGACTCAACACCTGGAATTACAACAGGGAGCAGCAATATCTTCTGCTACTTTAGGATTGGGGAAAGGCGGTGACTTAACAATTAAAGCAAAGTCAGTAGACGTAATTTCTACTCTTCCTAGCGGGACACCTAGTTCATTATCAGCCCGTGCTACAACTTCTGGTAATTCTGGTAATTTAATTATTAATACAGACCAACTGGCTGTAAAAGATAGAGCAAGAGTAACAGTAAGCAGTACTGGAAATGGAGAAGCGGGTAATCTAAATATTACTGCTCGTTCAACTCAATTAGATTTGTCAGGAAAAATATTAGCTCAAAGTACCTCCAATCAGGGGGGAAATATCACATTACAACTGCAAGACTCATTAGAATTGCGTCGCAATAGTGAAATATCTACAACTGCTGGCAGCAATGGCAATGGTGGAAATATTAACGTTAACACAGGCACGTTAACTGCCTTAGAAAATAGCGATATTACAGCTAGATCCTTTGGAGGCAGGGGCGGTAATATCCAAATTACTACTCAAGGATTATTTCTTTCTCCTGATAGTGAGATCAATGCTGATTCTGAAAGGGGAATTGATGGTGTAACAAACATCCAGACATTAGGATTTGATGTTAAAAATAGCCTTACACCTTTGGAAAATAACTTTGTTACTTCAGAACAAGTTGTAGCAGGAAGTTGTTTAGCTCGTCGCAATGCAAGTCAAAGTAGTTTTGTCGTCACGGGTTCAGGAGGCTTGCCAGTCAATCCTTACTCTGAAATTCAAGAATGGGAAAATTTATCAGATTCACCAATTGACAAAGCACAACTAGAGCAACTTACAAGGACAGACGCAAGGCAATCGCAAGCTATAGCCGTATCAAATGAAAATAATATTTCTCGCAAAAAGTGGAAACTAGGAGATCCAATTGTAGAAGCGCAAGGTATCATTAGATTGCCTAACGGTCGCGTAATATTAGGTATGGCATCTCAAGAACCTGCTTCAGCACAATCGCTAATTTGTAGAAGTTAAAATAGCAAAATAGTAAAATAGGTAATTAGCTAATAAATTATGTCTATTTTACGTTTTTTGCTTAAAAAAAGTTCGTCTGTAAAGAAAATGAGATGCCATCATCTTGAAGCGAGTTGCCTTGTCGGTCGATAGAGATAAGTGGAATACCCCAATCTAGACGAGCTAAAATTGAGTCTCCCAACTGCCAGCGCAATCCTAACCCTGTACTTAACAAAGTCTGAGACGAGTTATCTCCCCAAACTGAGCCTACATCAATAAAAGGAGTAAGTTGAAGTAAGCCAAAACCACTTTCTTCGGCACGAACGATTGGGAAACGCACTTCTACTGAGCCAAATAAGCCGTTACTCGCTACAGCTTGATTAGTACGATAACCGCGCACACTGTCAGGGCCCCCAGTAGCAAATTGCTCTAGTGGCAATAAAGAATCTGGCGTAAGCTGTGCAACTACACGGCTAATTAGCACAGTATCTCTAAGAGCATTTAGCGCTTGCACCCACTGAAACTGTCCTTGCCAACTTACAAAGCGTCCGTCCGTACCCGTCTCGTTAGTAGTAGCATCAAAAATTCCTAAACCTAAGCTAAAAATAGAGCTTGCGGCTAATACTGTATTAGGGCTGCGGCGATTAAGCCAGTCAGTGCTAAACCGTAAGACGCTAACTTTAGACTCTCCATTTTCCGGTCCTTCGGTAAAAGAAAAAGGTTCGTTATCAAACAAGAACGTGCGGCTGCGACCCAACTGAGCAGATACCCCAAAAGCTAATTCCTCTCTTGGAGTAAGAATCACTGGTTGGCGAAAATCAATAGTGTAAGTTTGAGTGCGACCTGTAATCTCAAGCGGAGCAAAAGGTTTTTCAATAACTTCGTTTCTACCTCTGGTGTAGCGAAGTCCAAGCGTCCCGTTCTGAGCGTTGACAGGAATTTGATAACTCATACTATAGTTGTTAACTCCTTGAGTAATACCTCTTGCCACATCGAGACGATCGCCAAATCCCAGTAAATTATTATGGATTAGAATTGCCGTGCCGCCAAGAGATCCAACGCTAGGAGGCTCTTTATTATCTAAAATTAGAGTGCTAGAAAAAGGTGGAGCTTCTTTAAGATTTAAAGTCAGAATGCTGCGACCTGGAGCCGAGCCATCAGATAACTGGACGTTTAAACTTTCAAATAAAGGATTAAGTTGCAGTAGTTGTAACGCTGATTCTAGTTTAAAAATACTGACTGGAGCTTTCGTTGCCGCTTCCAAGCGCGATCGCACGTAGCCTTGCTTCAATCTTCTTAGACCCTGAATTTCAACCCTTTCTATCTCCCCTTCTACTACTTGCACCTGCAAATTACCGGAAGTAAAGTCCTGTATGGGCAAAAAAGCTCCTGAAGTAGCGTAACCACGGCTAGTATATAAGTTCATTACGGCGCTGCGGACACCTAATAATTGCTCGAATGTCAAAGTTCGATTGATAAAAGGTTTAACAACTGCCTCTAATTCTTGTTGGGAAAAGATTGTGCTTCCCAATATCTCGATTTTTTTTACGGTTATTTTCTTCTCTAAGTCTTCAAACGATTCCGTCGGCAAAGATGGACTTAGTTCTATCTTGATAGGTGGCGTGGACTGTGGCAATTCTTGAGGCAAAGGAGGATTGGGTCTAGTAGGTTGGATAGTTTCTGTAGGATCGACTTGAGCTACAGTAGGCAGGCTTGAGCCGAAATAACAAGTGACAGCAATAAATAATATTTTTCTTAGCATTTAGAGAAGCGGTTAGAATTAAAATGACAATCTTTGTGGAAAAAAATAATCTTACCTAAGTTTAGTCTCAATCTGCATTACAATCAATTTATCGCAGTTAGTTAAAGTCACTGTAGCCCTCTTCTAAGAAATTGATGCGATGTAACAAGTACTTTAGAAACTGTTGACAAACAGATTAAAAAGAGCAGTATTTTTTTCTCTAAAGGATTTAATTTTCATCTGCAATCGGTTATTAGTCTCTATTTTCGATATCTGCTAAAAAATTACCGAGAGTCTGTACTTAATAATTCCATTTAAGCTACTATAATAAACAAGTTAGAGAAAAGTATAATGACCTTGTTCAAGAATTATATTTTCAGCAAAGGAAAGTTTTAAATGAAACTCTTGACAGCCAATTGCTGGCAATCCCAGAAAAATCTGTTTTCCGCTATCACGGAGCAAGGCTATAAATCACAACTCCATACTAAGGTTACTTATGTAAAGGAGAAGATCACAAAATTCCAATTTGATTTAAACTTTGCCACCAAATCACGTATAATCTATTCAATTAAATAAAGCTTCGTGGGTGAGGAAAGTCTGTTAGAGCAGACTATTATCTTCCGCCACCGAAGGCTCCGACCAAACACCGTTCACATGGAGGTCGAAACGTCAATGTTATTAATAGTATTGTGCAACTTTAGTGTGCCTTTTGGCAAGTTATTTCCCAAAATAATTTCAAGTTATTTTGGGTCAAAGACATTAGATAACGGCAGCATAGGAATTACAGCCCCTACAGCTACCCTCAAAGAAAAGGAGGTAGCTCTATGAATGCTGCCGTCAAGGAGAAAAGTAAGTTTTGCCTATTCGTCAGACGCGAAATAGATGACTACGGGCTAGACCCTTATGAATTTCGTATCTACGCGCGGATAACTCGCCGCACTGGTAATGATGAAGCTTGGGAAAGTATTACCAATAAGGCTTGTGCTTGTCGCATGAGCTTAAGTCGAGCGCGCCTAGCATTACAAATTTTGAACTTGGCTGAAATTACTCAATAAAAAAGCCGAGACAACCCCTATCTAGAAATAAACCTAGACTAGACTGCCACGACCCAAGAACCATCGTAAGTCTAACAAAATCTAGCCAAATAAGCATAATTTATTTTTAGGGGTTGTCTTGGTTCAACATAAATAACAGGAACCAAAATGAACTACCCATTTCCTCAAACAGACCGCGAACTAGCTCACAAACAACTAGCCTACCTCGGCTACACTTCTAGCCAAGTTTACCTCCGCTTTTTCTACCATTCCAAAGACGATAAAAAAGACAATGATAAAGGAAGAAAATTAAACGCCCTTGATTGGAAAGCGATCGCATCTTACCAACAAGACGAGCGCGGAACCTATGTAGTAGTTAACGGTGCTGGCGGCGGACACGAAGATAAAGATATTAAGCAATGCGCCGCTATTTTTTGCGAGTGGGACGACAGACCTGTTGAAGACCAATTATTGCACTGGGAGACATTGAGCTTTTTCGAGCCGACGTTTACGGTGTATAGCGGTGATAAATCCGCTCAACCCTACTGGGTATTCGACACGCCAATAAGTGTAGAGAAATGGCGGGAATTGCAACTATTGCTAATTGAAATTATGGGGGCAGACCCCATTAACAAAAACCCCTCAAGAGTATTTCGCCTAGCTGGAGGCTGGCACGTCAAGCCTGGACGAGAACCGAGACGAACAGAAATAGTCCAGGAATCAGGGCGAAAATATTCCTACGAGCAATTAAAAGAGCGACTAACAGCAGTAGCTAAACCCGCACCAACGCCATACCAGCAAAGTAATATCGCGCCCCCACCCTTGCTATCACTTTCTTTACCAACTTACCAGCGTTATGAGGATATACCTTTACCTGTCCTGCAAACTGTACCAATTGAAGTTTGTTTAGCGAAAGAGTCTCGTAATTTACTCCAGTCAGGCTGCGCCCAAGGAGGGCGTAACTTTGGTGGCGCTAAACTAGCCCGTGACTTAATCGGCACAGCCTCTTACTTGCAGACCATAGGACAAAGTTTTGATGGCAACCCTCAATTGTTACTAGAAAATTACGGTACTCGTTGCTCTCCCCCTTTGCCCACAAAAGAAATTGAATCAATTTGGGCATCGGCGGCTAAAAGCAACCCCGCTCCTAGTTGCACTCCAGAAGGGGTAGAAAATTGCCTCCGCGCCTGGTACTGGAAGAACTACGTCAAGAACAATACGCCTCACGATAGTAAGCAGGGCAAAGGTTTTAGTCCTAATAGTAATCAGCCAAGCACAAGCTCTAAGACAAACTTGTGCGATCGCATAAAACGCATTCTCGCCAGCTACGAAACTGAGTCAACCCAAACTGCGGCATTAATGGACTTAGCGGCTGACGTTAGAAAATCATTTAATGAAATTAAAAACCTCGCCCGAATCATTCAGAGTGAGGGAGAGCAAGCAACCGAAGTAGTTGCCGCCATTGAGTCTTTCACGCCGATAATTAAAAACTGTCGCAAGCGCTTAGATATCCGGCGATATCTCAATCCCATCCTTGCTGAACCACTGATCGCCAAAGCAAGTGCGATGCCCACAGCACCAGAGTACCTGTTTAATACGCTTTTACCTGCAAGCGCTTCAAGAATTGGTACGAGCGCCAGGATAGTTATAGATCCCGTGTCTGGCTACACCCAAGACTGCATATTTTGGACGGCAAATGTTAACCACTCTGGGCAAGCCAAAACACCACCGCAAAAAGAAGTAATCTCCCCCTTGGAAAAGATGGAAGGAGAAGCCAAGGATATTTACGATACTCTTCTTAGTGACTACGAACAAGATAAAAAATCCGAGGGCAAACCGCCCGTAAGAATGCGGCGACTTTTGAGCAATGTAACAAGCTCGACCAAAATCCGTATTCACCAAGAAAACCCGCGAGGACTGCTCGAATATATAGACGAACTTGTTGCCGATTACCAACGCCTAAACCAATACAAAGGGGGTGGGAAAGGAGATGATTTGCAGTTAGAGCTAAGTTTTTTCAATGGTGCTGCCATTAACTACGACCGCCACGATGCGAGATTATTTTTGAGCCGCACCGCCTTTAGTAAAACAGGCACATACCAGTGGGATACGTTAGCACGGTTAATGGGTGATGACGTGAATTTTATTTCAAGTGGCTACAGCGCCAGGTTTTTGTACTGCTCAATTCTTGATGCACCACCCCGATATTTAGATTTGCTTACTCCAAAAGCAAATAGCAATTTTACTGAGACTCTAGAGTATTTGTACGAGCAATTAGAAGGATTACCTCAGCAAGACTATTTGTTAACGCGGGAAGCGAAAGTGCTATTCCAAGCCTGGAACCATACTTTAGCCGACGACGAAAGAGAAGAAAACTACTTT
>CAJQOK010000368.1 GCA_905479905.1 uncultured Aliterella sp. | reverse complement strand
ACAGGAAGGCTTAAAGCAAGGAAAACAAGAAGCTATCCCTAACTTGTTAAAGCTTGGCTTGAGCGTAGAACAAATAGCAGGGGCGTTAAACTTGCCTGTAGAAAGAGTTAAGGAAATAGCCGCGCGATCGCCTAATTAATACAGCACGCTTACTTTGATAAATAAGTGCGATCGCATTTCCTAGCTTTAAGATTTGTTTTTACTCCACGGTATTAAACCACTCGGTTACACCATTAGAAATTGCTTTTGCTAATTTTTGCTGTTCCTGGGCGTTTGTAATCCACTCAAACTCTGTAGGATTAATCATAAAACCTAGTTCCAGCAACACCGAGGGCGCAGTAGTGGGGCGGGTTAAAGCTAAGTTATTCCAATAAACGCCATAGGAAGGACGAGCCAGTTTTTCGACTAAATAATTGTGCATAAATAACGCTAGGCTGTGGGCTTGGGCGTTGTACCAAAAAGCCGATATTCCTTTAGTGTTGATAGCATCACCGCCATCGGGTAAAGCGTTGTAATGGATAGAAAGAGCAAGGTTTGGTTCTAGTTTATCAATCATTGTTACGCGATCGCCTAATCCTACATCTCTATCATCTTCTCTGGTCATATAAACGGTTGCACCCTTTGCTACTAAATGTTCTCTCACCAATTTAGACATCAGCAAATTAACATCTTTTTCGGGATAACCTGTAGGGCCTCTTGAGCCTAATTCTTTGCCACCATGACCAGGATCGAGCAAAATTTTAATTCCTTTAAGTGAGGCATCTTGTCCCCTTTTGGGCGGATGGCGCAAAGTTAAAACCAAGCTCGTACCGTCGTACCTCAGCTTATATCCCCACTGTTGGGCAACTTTAAGGTTAAACGTATATTGCACCTGTTTAGGAGCCACCTGTTGCCAATCTAGGCGAGAAATTAGCGGGTCATCATCTAAGCGGATAATGTCGGTTTCGGCGGTAGTATTGTAGAGCGTCAAAGTAAAGGATTTGTCACCTTGTTGGACGCTTACAGGTACGGGTACTTGTAAAGGAAATACTATTTCGGTTGCTCCAGGTACTTGACGAGCGCGGACGCTGCGAATAATTGAATTAGGCGGCGTTACACCTTTTAAAATGCGTGTTTCTTTACTATTAATCCAACCACCATAATCTAAGCGCAACCATTCCCCCTCTTTGGCGGTAATTGTCGCCTGCGTACCCTTGGGTAAAGGAGTAAGCCTTGAACTGTCGGTACTTGCACCCGTTCGCGCTACACCGGAAACGGCTGTAACTTCGGCAACTTCTAGCTGTAAAGGGGAAAGAATAGTAATTTTACCTGTACCTAGTTGCTTAGTTGTTTTGCCATCAATAGTTAGCGCAAACTCTGGTAATCCTAAACTCGCTGGTTGCAAAGCTGTTGTACAACCTGCGTACTTACCTGCGACCGATGCTGTAATTGGTCGATTTTGCTCTGTCAGCGCCGCAGAATTAGGAGGCAACTGGACATTTTGGGACTGGGGAAGTAAAGCAATAGTTTGACTAAAGGCTAGATTAACATTAACTTTGGCATTGGGAGATGCGAAGCCCTGCGTGCGCGCTTGCGCTATCGCACTAAAACAAATAATTTCTCCGGGAAGCCTTGCTATATCTACTGATGGCGTTAGAGAATTGGGAGCAAAGGCTAATCCCTTTGGCGGTGCTTGAATTGTAGATAAACGTTTGACTTTAATTTCTAATTGCTGATTTTGGTAACGCAACGTAAACAAATTATTTCCCACTTTTAAAGGGAAACTAGGGGCAAAATGTCCCGCCGGACTGCGTTCGATGGGTTTACCGTTTACTAATACTTGCCCTTTTGGCGCTGTACCAATCAAAAATATTTGATTAGCTGTAGTTTGATGAGCGGTGGGAGGATAAACTACTTTCAAAGTTTGTGCTACGGCAGGAGATGTAATTATTACTGTCCCTAATGCTACCGATCCTAAAATTTTTCTCACGCCAAAATAGTAATAGGTGTTTATCATATCGCCCGAAGTGCATCCCGATCCTCTCAAAAGTTAACAGCGAGTATTGTGGCACAATTAACGGGGTGGATTTCTATAATTGTTTTTACGGCTAAAATTATATGACTAAATTTGTGTTTGTTACAGGGGGCGTAGTCTCTAGTATTGGTAAAGGTATTGTAGCGGCAAGTTTGGGTAGATTATTAAAATCGCGGGATTATTCAGTTTCTATCCTCAAACTCGATCCTTATATTAATGTCGATCCTGGCACAATGAGTCCCTTTCAGCATGGGGAAGTATTCGTTACTGATGATGGCGCGGAGACTGATTTAGACTTGGGACATTACGAACGCTTTACAGATACACCCATGTCACGGCTTAATAGCGTTACTACAGGCTCTATTTACCAAGCTGTATTAAATAAAGAGCGACGCGGCGAATATATGGGGGGTACAGTCCAAGTAATTCCCCACATTACAACAGAAATCAAAGACCGCATTCAAAGAGTTGCTCACGATACTAATCCTGACGTTGTAATTACAGAAATTGGCGGGACGGTAGGCGATATTGAATCATTACCTTTTTTAGAAGCAATCCGTCAGTTTCGTAAAGATGTCGGGCGAAAAAATGTGTTGTATATGCACGTTACCTTAGTACCTTGGATTCCTTCAGCCGGAGAAATGAAAACTAAGCCAACCCAGCATTCTGTTAAAGAATTACGTTCTATTGGCATTCAACCAGATATTTTAGTTTGTAGATGCGATCGCCCGTTACCGATGGGGTTAAAGTTAAAAATGTCGGAATTTTGCGATGTACCTGTAGAGTGCGTAATTACATCTCAAGATGCCATCAGTATCTACGAAGTACCGTTAATGTTAGAACGGGAAGGACTCGCCGAGCAAGCAATAGATTTACTCCACCTCGAACGCCGCCAACCAAATCTAACTCAGTGGCAAAATATAGTTGACCATCTTTATCGCCCAACTCATAAGATAGAAATCGGTATTGTTGGTAAGTACGTGCAGTTAAACGACGCTTATTTATCTGTTACCGAAGCGTTGCGCCATGCAGCCTTAGCGACTAAGGGAGAATTAATCTTGCGCTGGATAAATTCTGAAGACTTAGAAACTGATGATGCAAAGAAGTATTTAGAAGGAATTGACGGGCTTGTAGTACCGGGAGGTTTTGGGATTCGGGGTGTAGATGGCAAAATTGCGGCGGTAAAATATGCGCGAGAATTGCAAATTCCATTTTTGGGTTTATGTCTGGGTATGCAGTGCGCGGTTGTAGAGTGGGCGCGAAACCTTGCAGGATTAAAAGAGGCTAATAGTGCCGAATTTGACCCTACAGGCATTCATCCGGTAATTAACCTATTGCCCGAACAGCAAGACGTAGTAGATTTGGGCGGTACAATGCGTTTAGGTTTGTATCCTTGTCGCATTGAACCCAATACTTTAGCTCATAAACTCTACGGGAAAGAAGTAATTTATGAACGCCATCGCCACCGCTACGAGTTTAACAACGCTTACCGCAACTTGCTTTTAGAAGCAGGCTATGTCATTAGCGGTACTTCTCCTGATGGTCGGTTGGTAGAAATTATCGAACTTCCTAGCCATCCATTTTTTATTGCTACTCAATTTCACCCAGAGTTTAAATCAAGACCCAGTGCGCCCCATCCTTTATTTAGTGGCTTTATTGAAGCTGCAACGGCGCTTTTAGCACCGCCACCATTACAAACTCATACCCCGGTTGAGGTGGGATAAAACGTTGGTAGAGACGTTTCGGTGGAACGTCTGTACTACAATTCGGTAGAGACGTTCCACCGAAACGTCTCTACATAAATAATCCCACGTCCT
>CAJQOK010000367.1 GCA_905479905.1 uncultured Aliterella sp. | reverse complement strand
CTTAGTACAATTGCGTCAAGGTGTTGCTCAGGCGATCGCCGCGCAAAAACGCTCTGAACAGCAGTACAATCAATCTCAAAATGAAGCTAATAAGTGGCAGCGCAACGCCCAATTAGCACTGCAAAAAGGTGACGAAAATCTTGCCCGTCAAGCGTTGGAGCGGAAAAAAAGCTTTAGTGAAAATGCTAATACTATAAAAACTACCTTGGATTCCCAAGTTGGTCAAATTGACACTCTCAAACGGAGTTTAATCGGGCTTGAAAGCAAAATCTCTGAAGCGAAAACCAAAAAAGATATGCTCAAAGCCCGAAGTGCTGCGGCTAAAGCCCAAGAGAACTTACAAAGCACGGTAGGTAGATTGGGAACAAATAGCGCTACGGCTGCTTTTGAGCGAATGGAAGAAAAAGTATTAATGCAAGAAGCAAGGGGTCAGGCGGCTGGAGAATTGGCAGGAGCGGATCTAGAAAGCCAATTTGCTCAACTAGAATCGGGTAGCGGTGTAGATGATGAATTAGCCGCCCTCAAAGCTCAAATGTCTTTAGGCCCTGCGACTTCGGCTACTACCCCAGCCCTTCCCCAAGCAACGGCGCAACCAACTGACGCAAAATCTAATGAAGTTGTTGATGCGGAATTAGAGCAGTTACGCAAGCAGTTAGATAACCTTTAAATTGCTGTAGTTTAAAACGCTCTAGTAGAATGCTAAGTCTATTAGAGTGTTTTGGGCTATGGAAGTAATAATTTTTAGCGGTCAGTTCAGTTTATTGTAGAAAAGACTTAAATAATAAATTTTTTATGAGTAAAGCGATCGCCATTAACGATCAAGAGTTTGAATCTGAGGTAATTGGAGCAAACCAGCTAGTTTTAGTATACTTTTGGGCTTCTTGGTGCGGCCCTTGTCGGTTGATGTCACCTTCTATAGATTGGGCAGCAGACAACTATAGTAGTAGCCTTAAGGTGGTCAAAATGGAAGTAGACCCCAATCAAGTCACGGTGAAACAGTACCAGGTAGAAGGCGTGCCTGCGTTGCGCTTATTTCAAGGAAACGAGTTAATTGCCTCCTCTGAAGGTGCGATCGCTAAACCAAAATTAATTAGCTTTCTCGATCCTCATCTGCCTAATTAAATTGATAACTTGTTTATGGAATTTGCTAAACGAATAAATTTCCTGCAAGCAAATGTATTCGCTGATATGGATAAGGCGAAGGCAAAAGCTAGGGCGGCGGGAAAGGACATAATCGATTTATCTTTGGGTTCTTCTGACTTAGCAACCGCGCCCCATGTAATTGAGGCAATTACTCAATCATTGCAAGATCCTAGCACTCACGGTTACTTGCTATTTAATGGTACGCAAAAATTCCGTCAAGCGGCGGCTAGTTGGTACGAACAAAAATTTGGCATTGCGGTAGATCCTGAAACGGAGGTTTTGCCCCTAATTGGCTCTCAAGAAGGTACGGCTCATTTACCCCTTGCTGTACTCAATCCGGGAGATTATGCTTTGTTACTCGATCCTGGCTATCCTTCTCACGCTGGGGGCGTTTATTTAGCTAGTGGGCAAATTTACCCAATGCCCTTACGCGCTGAGAATGCTTTTTTACCAGTGTTTGAGGATATTCCCGCCACCATTCTCGCGCAATCAAAAATGATGGTACTTAGTTATCCTCATAATCCCACCAGTGCGATCGCACCCCTTGATTTTTTTCGCAGCGCCGTTGCTTTTTGTCAGCAGCATAATTTAGTCTTAGTCCACGATTTCCCCTACGTTGACTTGGTATTTAACGCGCTTGTCGCACCCTCAGTTTTGCAAGCTGACCCCGATAAAAGTGTCTCTATTGAGTTTTTTACTCTATCTAAGTCTTACAATATGGGCGGTTTTCGAGTGGGGTATGCCATTGGCAATTCTCAGCTAATTAGAGCTTTAAGACAGGTTAAAGCAGCCGTTGACTTCAATCAGTACCTGGGGATATTGAACGGTGCGATCGCGGCTTTAACAGGTGATCAAGCAGGGGTAGAGGTTGCTAAAAACACCTTCAGGCAACGTCGAGATACTTTTATTACTGCGTTACATCAAATTGGCTGGGATGTGCCAACTCCCGCCGCTACCATGTACATTTGGGCAAAGCTACCCGCATTTTGGTCTACCAATTCTATAGAGTTTTGCACTCATTTAGTAGAAACTACTGGAGTCGCCGCCTCTCCTGGCTTTGGCTTTGGCAAGTTTGGCGAAGGTTACGTCAGATTTGCTTTGGTACACGATCGGGCTATTTTAAAAGTTGCCGCCAGCAAAATATCTGGAGTTATTAACGCTACAAAATCTACCTAGTTTTAAAACTCAACTTTGTTCAGTCATGGCGGCATAGCTTCCTAGTTACCTAATCAATTTTTTTTGGTTTCACCTAGTAAATACCTTTCTAAAAGTGGTTAAACTACCACTCTTAGAAGTTTGGCTTCTCCAACCGAGTTCTAAGTTATGAAAGTAAGGTTTACAAATTTAGATTATTGGTCTTAAATTAAACCAAGTGAAGTTACAATTTAAAGATTAAAGAGTTAGCTTCCCCTATAACTTGTCCATAACTTTGCCTTCGAGTTCCATAATAGATAAGCTCGTGAATAGTGATAGAAGTCTAAAGGTAAAATCCGGTGCAGCTTTACCCCAATATACCGATCTAAAACGTTTATTAATCGTTGAAGATAACACCCTTAATCGATTAATGTTAAATGATTATCTGACTTTTTGCGGTTATCACGTAATGAGTTTAGCCTGTGGTACTAATTTTCTTAAGGAAGTAGTTAGTTTTCAACCGCACTTAATTCTTTTAGACTTAAAGTTGCCAGATATTGACGGTTATATTCTATTAGAGCAACTGCAACTAAACCCGCAATGGCGAGATATTCCTGTAATAATTGTTTCTGCTTATGCTTTTAAAGCTGATCATCAACGGGCTATGAATTTAGGTGCGCGTCAGTATTTTATTAAACCAGTTAATCTTATAGACTTAAAACAAGCTATTGAGCAAGAAATAGCTAATTAATCCTTCTAAAAATTAAGTAGTTAACACTTAATTTGCTTTCTGTTCATTTACATATTCTTCAAAAGTCAATGTCAGATTTTGTAAATCTTGACCAACCTCAGTAACAACAGTTTCTAACTGAGCAATTAGTAAAACTGCTGTTTGCAGTCGATTGAGATTGGTCTCAAGGGCGCGGCGATATTGGTTTTCAAATTCATCTAAATTCATATAAATAAAATATTGTAAAGTTACTTAAGAAGAAAAAACCTGAATTCTAACCCCTTTAACTAATCTAATCGGAGAGACAACAAAAGCAGGCGCAATTGCGATAATTTCATCATAAAAACTGAAAAATTGACAACAACTTTACACAGATACACTCGTATATTATAACACTTAAAATTTAAGCTTATTTTAAGTAATTGTACTTAAATATATAAATATGGAGTAATTAATCTACACCTTTTTTGAGTTTGATAACTGTTGCCCAAAGTAGAATTAAGAAGCGGTGACACCTTAAAAGTAGCAAAAAAACGCCAAACCATAGCATAGTCAAAAGTTTCCATTGCAGGCTAGGGCAAAAAGTTAGCACTGCTATACAAAGCGCGTAAAGTTATGACAAATATCCAAACCTTGAGAGAACAAGCGTCTTCCTCAGAGATAACCCCAGCAAAAAAAGCAGCTAACTTACCGTTAGTAAAAGACCGAGAACGTTTAGCTTTGCGCCTTAAAGAAATTCCTAGAGAACCGGGAGTGTACTTGATGCGCGATATTAGCGATCGCATTATGTATATAGGTAAGTCGCGTTCGCTGCGATCGCGCGTTAGTTCGTATTTTAGACCAGCGCAGAAATTAAGCGATCGCATTTCGATGATGGTCAGGCAAATCACCGAGATTGAATTTATTGTTACAGATACAGAAGCCGAGGCTTTAGCTCTAGAAGCAAATTTAATTAAGCAGCATCAGCCTTATTTTAATGTCTTACTTAAGGATGATAAAAAATATCCCTATGTCTGCATTACTTGGTCAGAGGAATACCCGCGCATTTTTATTACTCGCAACCGCCGAATAGGGAAAGAAAAAGATAAGTTTTACGGCCCGTACACAGACGCAGGGCTGTTGCGGAGCATATTACGCATAGCTAAACGCCTTTTTGCTCTTAAGCAACGTCCGCAGCCTTTATTTAAAGATCGTCCTTGTCTTAACTATGATTTGGGGCGTTGTCCAGGGGTATGTCAAAAATTGATTACACCAGAAGATTACCGAAAAACTGTGCAAAAAGTTGCAATGGTATTTCAAGGACGGGCGCAGGAATTAGTTGATATATTAACGGAGCAGATGCAAAAATCCGCCGAGGAAATGAATTTTGAATCGGCTGCTCGATTGCGCGATCAAATTGCTGGGTTAAAGTCGCTTAATGCTCATCAAAAAGTATCTTTGCCTGATGATACTGTATCGAGAGATGCGATCGCTTTAGCAGCTAACGAGCAACACGCCTGCATTCAATTGTTCCAAATTCGGGCAGGGAAATTGGTAGGGAGATTAGGTTTTGTTGCCGATATTCATGCCGACGCGGGCGCAATTTTACAAAGAGTATTAGAAGAACATTAT
>CAJQOK010000366.1 GCA_905479905.1 uncultured Aliterella sp. | reverse complement strand
ATTACCAGCACTGTTAGCGCGCGAGGAAGCGATCTAGATCGGGAGATGTTTCCACTGGGAGATTTTGCCCGTCTGCAATGGACTCTTGCCAATGCTAAGGTAATTACAGCCGTTAGCGCAGATATAGTCAAGAAAATTCAGCTTTTGAGTCAAAGATTTGATGCGATCGCCCTTAAAAATGCTGTAGATACAGATATATTCTCACCAACAATTGCCACACAGGTTGATCGTGGGAGTTTAGGTATTGCTGATAATGAAGTGGTGTTAGGCTTTGCGGGAGAATTGCGGGAAAAAAAAGGGCAAGTATTTCTATTTCAAGCTTTAACCACAGTTAGCACCAAGCATCCTACTTGTTTATTAATTATTGGCGAAATTCGAGCATCTCAAGCTACAGCATTACAAAGTTATACTTCCCAATATCCAGAAGCACATATTATTGTTACTGGACACATCCCCAACCCTGCTACTGTAGCCCAACACTTGCAACTATGCGATGTTTATCTCCAGCCTTCTTTGTGGGAAGGAATGCCTAATGCTTTACTAGAAGCAATGGCTGTAGAATGCCAGTGTATTGCTAGTGATGCTGGCGGGATTCCTGAAGTGATAAATCATGGTGAAAATGGCTTTATCGTACCTCGCCACCAGTTACATCGGCTTGGAGAAGCGGTATTGGAGTTTTTGGAATTAGAAACCGCTATTCGCCGTCAAATTGGCAAAGCCGCACGCGATCGCATTATTACAGAATTTTCTTTGCAACAAGAAAAGTTACGCCTTCAAACTGTCATTGATTTATTAATGCCCAATTCTGTATAAGCTGCTATTAGGCGTTCTCCAGCTATTTGCCAAGTATAAGACTTTTCAATGTGCGATCGCGCGTTTCTCGCTAATTTAGTCGCAAAGTCTCGCTCTTTTAACCTAATTACAGCATCTTTAATTGCTTTGGCCGATCCCGGCTTAACTAATAATAACTGTTCGCCATCACTACCTAATTCTCTAACAATAGGCAAATCGCTGGCAATTACTGGCGTACCTGTCGCCATTCCTTCTAAAATCTTCAGTGGACAACAACCTTGAACAAGATTGCGATCGTTGGGTGTAAGCGGTGCAACGATCGCATTAGCTGCGTGAATACATTGTACTAATTGCGCCTGTGACATTGGTGCAAGTATTGTCAGCTTGTCTGATACGCCTAATTTGTTGGCTAACTGTTTTAAAGCTTGGTGAGTGCGATCGCGTCCGATGCCAATTATTGTTAAATTTACATAAAAGTCTTTATTTGCCAATGCTATAGCTTCAATTGCTAGATTTACGCCTTGCCAAGATGTTAAAGTTCCAAAGTAAAGTAAATGAAATGTCTCGGTTAAGTTAGGTGGATTGTAAGTAAAAATATCTAAATTTACTCCATTGGGAATAACGCGAATTTTTGTGGCGGGGATGTTTCTAGTTTGCAGATAACTAGCCGTAACTAAGCTTGGAGTAATAATTAAATCTGCTTTTTCTAGACAAATTTGCTCCTGTGCCTTCAGTTTGTGCAATAATTCCCGATCATCAGCAACTTTTGGGTAACGATACTTAAGTTCGATGGATGGTAAGCCATTGACTTCAAAGATTAGCTTATTGCAGTATTTATATTTGTTAAGTGCGATCGCATAACCTTCATATATCGAACGAATATGTACCAAGTCAAACCTTTTACCTTCCCACAATTTGATTAGCTGTTGGCGAAAGTACATAGTTCTATTAATTAGTGTATCTCCTAGCGCTGGTAAAGCTAAATGAGTTACTCCCGGCGTAATCAAAGACGTAGTAATTTCAAAGCTAGGAGAAACTGTTACTAACTCAATATTGCCGTAGTAAATAGCAATTATGTTTACAAATGCTTCAATGTGAATTGCTGCGCCTTTTGGTGCTAGTACAACATCAAAAGAAACATATGCTAGTTTTAAATTGTTCATTTTAGTTACATTTTTATTGTCTAGCTATAAAAATTGCTACAGTGCATCTAAATGATTTTAGTGCAAGTTTTTACAGTTTAATTAAAATCCTGCCAAACAATTATCAAAATACAATCAATTGAGGCAATAATAGCAATGGCAATTGAACTAAAAACCCTACGCAAAGAGCTTATTTACAAACAAGCAGCACCTATCTATGCAATTTTGCAAGACTTTGAGGAATTAGCCACTACTAATAGCTATCTAAAAGTTAAACGACAGCCACTAAATCGATTGTTAAAGGGAGCAATTATTATTGTAGTAGTGTTAGTAGTATTAATTGTTTTTGTACCATTCTTACCAAAATCACTTTTAATTATCTTGCTTCTAAGTTTTATAGCTGTAGCCATTTTTGCAGGGATTGCAAGACTGGGATATAAAGGGGTAAGTCTCCCCGATCAAAGGTGCAACTTATTACACAATATTTTACATATGTTAGAAAGAGATATTGATGAAAGTGCGGCAATTGAAACTACTGTAGTTTTTAGTTCTCCTACTCAAAAAGATAAATGTATTGGCAAAACTGAACATCCTTATCAATCTGGATTCAAGCTAGATTTGTTTGAGGATACATGGTTAAAAATTCAAGGTTCATTTCTCGATAGATCCATATTTTTACTAACTATAACTGATTTGTATCAAACAAAATATGGTTGGAAAAAAACTGGGAGAAAAAACAAATACAAGTCTAAGTCAAAATCAAAAGGAGTAGAAGCAACCTTAAAGCTAACTTACTTTAAAAAGAGGTACGGCGCAGCAAAAGTTTTAAAAGACAAAGTTAAAGAAGCAGTAAAACTACCCCAATCAGTTTTAATTAAAAACTTAAAGATAACTGACAAATACATACAGCTAACAACTAAAGTGCCTCCAACTTCTGATAATAATGTTGAAATCATTTATCAAACCGTAGCAATGATGTATCTCAGCTTGTATCAAGTTTTAAATCTAGCCGACTTACTTACAAATAAAAAGGAAGCTTGAGTAAATGAAAAAAATATTTCTTTGTTATTTGTTACTACTAAGTTTATTAGTGATCGCAAGTTGCAACAGTGCGGCTAAAACTACTAATAAACTCAATCCAGTTAATATTAATCAAACTAAAACCTCTCCATCTGTAGTGAATAGAGAGGTAATTGAGTTTAAAAATGAAGCTGGTACAAAAGCATTTTCACTAAAAATATTAGTAAATGGAGCAAAATTAGTTAATGGAAATAATAAAGAAATAGCCCGTTTAAGCGTTGACGAAAAGCAAAAAGTAAAAATAAAAAATTCATCCGACGCAATATTAGGATATATAGTTTATCGAGAAGATAGATGGAAAATTGAATATGGGAAGCAACAATTATATGTTTTACAAAAGCAAGCCGATGGAGATTACAAGTTAGAAAATGGGCAAAACAAAGATATTTATCGCATAAAAATACGCGATTATGGTTATGAAATAGAAACGCCTAGCAAACAATCGTTATATAAAATAAAGGTAAAGGATGGCAAAATATCATTAAGAGATAAAGCAGATAAAACTGTTTTATATACAAAATCAAGTATAGTTACCATTGCTTTTGTCTGCTTTGGCTTTGATGTATTAAAACCCGAACAAAAAGCGGCTTTAGCTTATTCTCTAAATCGTGCATTAGGAAGATAAAATGCAAATTAAGTTAAGTTGGTTAGATCCAGTTACTCGTGAAAGTCGCCAATCTACATTTGTAATTCCTGTAGCTTTGGGAAAAAAATTTTCATTAATGCCGCAACTTATAGAAGGTAAAAGAGTTTCTAGATTAGTGCTAAAGGATGACGAAATTGCCGATTATCATGCTTTAATCTATCTTGAAAATGGTGAATTGCAAGTCTTAGATTCTAGCAATACTGGCATAAAAGTTAACGATATACAAATATCTAGGAGCAAATTGACAAATGGCGATCGCTTGCAAATTTGCTCCTACGAGATTACGATAAGCACAGAAACGGAACAATGCGACCGCATGGTAGGATTTTTGTTTAAACGCAAATGCGATCGCACATCTAAAAATGGTTGTCCTGATTGCAATGATGATGGGCTTTATACCTATCAAGAATATGCTTATTATCCAAATTATGGAAATTACAGTAGAGGTTACTGGGGTGCAGATTATTATTATGAACGCGATCGCTATTTTTACGATCCTGCAACGGGTAATGTAGATTTTACGGAAGCTGATAATGTCAGTTTAGAAGCTGAAGGTGACGAAGATTTTGAACTCGACATGGGAGCAAGCTAAAATAGTTGTAATCTACGCTTTAGGTGGTGGTTGGGGACACCTTAACCGCGCCTTAGCCCTAGCTAGAATCCTTGGTAAGCGAGCGCAGGTCAAAATTATTGTAAATAGTCCTTATGCTGCCTTGATACCCTCGATACAAGGCTGTGAGTTATATCAAATTTCCCCCGATATAGGAGTAATGGCTACTTGCGAAGAAGTAAAAAATGTATTGCTAGCAACATTTTATAACTGTTTAGTAATAGATACTTTTCCTAGAGGATTAGGCGGTGAATTAGCTGAGATTCTCCCTCAATTAAAACAAATTCCTCGCGTCCTAATTCATCGAGATATTAATCCACGATATATTGCACTCAAAAACTTACACTCTTTTGTAACTAATAACTTTAATCTAGTAATTGTGCCAGGAGAAGGAAATACCCTACCACTAGCAAATTTACCACAAGCAAAACATACATCGCCTTGGTTAATTCGCAGCGCTGAGGAATTACCGAGTATTAATACAGCGCGATCGCATTTACGTCTAAAACCACAGGAAAATTACTTAAAAACAGTAATTGTATACGCCGCCGGAAAAAGAGCAGAATTAGCATTGTACGGTAAATTAACCCAGATTTTAGCGCTATCTATACCTAATATTGCAGTGAGATGTTTGGCGGCTAAATGTCCTAAAAACTGCCCCCCAAACTTATGGATATTTCACTATCCGGGGATAGAATGTTTGGTAGCGGCGGATGTTGTTGTAGGAAGCGGTGGCTACAATACGGTTTATGAATGTGCAGCTTTGCGTATTCCTTTAATAGCATTTGCTATGCCTCGCCGCTATGATCGCCAAGAGGTACGACTAAGCAACTTAAACGTGCAGAAAGTAAAAACTATACAGGAAGCGACTTCTGCTGTTTGTTACTATCTAAATATCAACAATTGCGATCGTCAACCTAATTTTATCAACGGTGCTGTAGAGGCGGCTGATTTAATCGAACAAGTTTATTCTACTCGCCCATAACGCGCTACTACAGGATTAAGACTCAACCACGCCCACATTTGATCGCCTTGACAAAAATGCCACCATTCCCCAGGATGACGCGCAAAACCTGCGTATTCCATTATTTCTCGTAATAGTTGGCGATGTTGATGTGCAGGTAAGTTAGTATTAGCAAAATAATCGGGATGCGATCGCGCTGACATTTCATCTATAGGCGAACCCATATTTACTACTTTACCTGTATCATCTACTAAAGTAATATCTACTGCTGCGCCTGTACTATGAGGCGGTGGAGTCAGGGGATTTAGGCTTGGTATTGCCCAAATTTGATAAACTTGTTGCCAAATATTTTCGCGCTTTGCGGCGGATAAACTAGATAGATTCAGCTTTTGCGCTTCAACTACTTGGGCGAAAGTGTAATCTACCATAAACTGCTGTACACCAACCGGACGGTAAGCATCAAAAATTTGAATCCGCCAACCGTGATTTTTTAATTGTAGATATTCTTGCGCCTTGATTAAACTATTGAGTACAGATTTACGCAGATAATAGGGTGATAGGTCTGCATAAGTTGCACCTAATAGCTGATAAGGATGAGGTGACTCTACAGCAAATATTTCTAAAGGAATTTGTACCATTGATTCGCCACATTCGGCGATCGCAA
>CAJQOK010000365.1 GCA_905479905.1 uncultured Aliterella sp. | reverse complement strand
TATTGGGACTTGAAGGCAACTTTAGAAAGAGAAAAAACCCCTTTTAGCGCTGTATTAACAACTCTTGCAGGCACGAAAGTAGCTACAGGTAGCGATTTTGATGAAGCAACAGGGCAAATTATCGCTGGGCGCAAAGTAACGCTACTGAGCGAAACAGAGGCGCGAAATCTCCAAAAACGTCTAAAGGGTAAGCCTTGGCAAGTAACTGGGTTAGAGGAACGCCCTGTCACCCGCAAACCAGCCCCACCCTTTACTACTTCAACATTGCAACAAGAATCTAACCGCAAGCTGAGATTATCAGCACGGGATACAATGCGGACGGCGCAAAGTTTGTATGAGCAGGGGTATATTACCTATATGCGGACAGACTCGGTGCATTTATCCGCAGAAGCGATCGCAGCAGCCCGTAGTAGTGTAGAAAAACTCTATGGTAAAGAGTATCTTAGCCCCGCCCCTCGGCAGTATACAACCAAAAGCAAAGGCGCTCAAGAAGCCCATGAAGCCATCCGTCCGGCAGGTAATACTTTTCGCACTCCTCAAGAAACAGGTTTAAGCGGTAGAGAAGCGTCTTTGTACGATTTGATTTGGAAGCGGACAGTAGCAAGTCAAATGGCTGATGCGAGACAAACTCAAGTATCGGTGCAAACTAAAGTAGAAGATGCTGGTTTTCGTTCGAGTGGGAAACGAATTGATTTCCCTGGGTTTCTCCGCGCCTATGTTGAAGGTTCTGATGACCCCAATGCGGCGTTAGAAAATCAAGAAGTAATCTTACCAGCTTTGAAGGTAGGCGACTTCCCAGATTGTACTAAACTAGACGCGGTAGGTCACGAAACCCAACCCCCCGCCCGTTATACTGAAGCTTCTTTAGTCAAAACTCTTGAAAGTGAAGGCATTGGGCGACCTAGCACCTATGCAAGTATTATTGGCACAATTATTGATCGCGGTTACGCCCAGTTAACAAATAATGCTTTAATTCCCACGTTTACCGCTTTTGCTGTCAGCGCCTTGTTAGAAGAACACTTCCCCGATTTTGTAAATACTAGCTTTACATCAAAGATGGAGCAAACTTTAGATGATATCGCAACGGGAGAAGTTAAATGGTTGCCTTACTTGCGCCAATTTTATTCTGGAGACAAAGGATTAGAAACTTTAGTTAAAGAAAGAGAAAGCCAAATTGACCGAACTAAAGCTACAACGGTACAGTTAGACGATTTAGAGGTCAAAGTTCGCATTGGTAAGTTTGGCCCCTACGTTGAATCAAATAATGGTAATGGAACGGTTACAGCTTCAATACCACCAAACTTGACTCCCGGCGATATCAGTTCCGAACAAGTTGAAGCGCTGTTAAAAGGGCCAAATAAAGTTGGTCAACATCCCGATACGGGAGAAACAATTTATCTTAAAATTGGCAGCAATGGCTATTACTTGCAGTTGGGCGAACCTTCGGAGGAAAACAAAAAACCTAAAACTGCTTCCTTACCTGCGGGTGTGACTCCTGAAAATGTGACTTTAGAAATAGCTGTTAACCAATTAGCTTTACCCCGCGCTTTGGGGGTTCATCCGGCTACTAATGGTAAAATCCAAGCAGGACTTGGCAAATTTGGGCCTTTTATTGTCCACAATCAAAGCAAGGATGAGAAAGACTACCGCAGTCTTAAAGGTACTGATGATGTATTTACAATTTCTTTAGAACGAGCTTTAGAGATTTTGTCAGAACCAAAAAAAGCTGGGCGAAACAAGTCTAAGCAAGCCTTAAAAGAGTTGGGTTCTCATCCGGTGGACAATGAACCTGTAAATATCTACGATGGCCCCTATGGTGCGTATATCAAGCACGGCAAAGTTAATGTCGGTTTAGCTGAAGGTCAAACTGTAGAAACAACCACCTTAGCGATGGCTTTAGAATTATTGGCTACTAAAAAACCTGCCAGTACCGCCAAACGCACTACTAAAGCTAAGTCTACAACTACTGCTAAAAAGACTACAACAACTAGGTCTAAAGCTAAATCAAGTTCAAAACTATAGGCTATGTGATCGCCTTATTATGATAATAAAGAGCGATCCATCACATTACACCTGAAAAAATGACAACTTACAACGCGCTTACAAGCCGTGAATGGTGGGCGCAACGCTGGTTAGATTTATTAGACTCCTACCGCTTCAAAAAGCGTCTTGAAAGGGCAAGAACCTACTCAAGACAAGGAAACGTCCTGAGCATCAAGTTTCAGGGCGCTAAAGTGACAGCCGAAGTTCAAGGAACAGAAGCAGAACCTTATCAAGTTTCTTTGTCTTTAGAATCTTTTACCGAGGAACAATGGGGTTTTGTGATTGAAACAATGTCCCATCGGGCATTTTTTGCCGCCAAATTGTTAGCGGGAGAAATGCCACAAAATATTGAGGAAGTATTTACAAGTAACGGCGTATCGCTATTTCCATTTAGTTTGAGCGATATTCGCAGCAAGTGTTCTTGTCCCGACAAAGCCAACCCTTGCAAGCATATAGGTGCAGTATATTATCAATTGGGCGATCGCTTTAGCGAAGATCCTTTTGTCTTATTTCAACTGCGAGGTAGTTCTAAAGACCAAATTATCGCCTCTTTGCGCCAACTACGCACTAATAGCAGTATTGAAGAAACTGCCGAAATTAACAGCAATTGCGCTCCTAATCGTTCTCTTACCCCAGATATTAGCCAATTTTGGCGCTATGACTGCCCTTTAGATCCTAATTTAGTTGTAATTGCCCCCCCCGTCAGCAGCGAATCAATATTAGATATATTAGGGCCCATACCACTATCGATAGATGGAACAGGAAACTCTAACTTTGATGCTACAGTTTCAGAAGCTGCGATCGCCTATTTAAGTAATGCCTACAAACAAGTTAGCCAAAAAGCCGCAATTTCAGCAATGAATCTATAAAGCAGATGCGAGGCTTCTACTCGAATAGCTAAACTAGAAAGTCTAGTCCTGTAATTGCTCTAACTATGCCTGATTTTTTAAGACTTGAGGATGCGGTTGAATTTGCTGAAAACCCAGAACCCCGTTGTCCTTGCGTATTGCTATTAGATACTTCTGGTTCAATGCAAGGAGAGGCAATTAACGCTTTAAATGAAGGATTGAAAACCTTTAAGGAAGAATTAAACCGCGACAACTTAGCCAAAAAGCGAGTTGAAGTAGCAATTATTACCTTTAATAGCGATGTAAATATTGTCCAAGATTTTATTACCGCCGACCAATTTGACCCCCCAACTCTCAAAGCCCAAGGCTTGACAGTCATGGGTTCGGCTATTCATAAAGGTCTAGATATGGTAGCTAATCGCAAAGCTCAGTACAGCGCTAATGGAGTAGCTTACTATCGCCCTTGGGTATTTTTAATTACTGATGGCGAACCCCAAGGTGAACCCGATAGTTTGATAGAACAAGCCGCACAAAGGATTAAAGAAGATGAAGATAATAAGCGTGTAGCTTTCTTTGCTGTTGGTGTAGAAGGAGCAAATATGACTCGCCTTTCGCAAATTGTTAGCCGTAGTCCTTTAAAGTTAGTCGGTTTAAACTTTCAAGAAATGTTTATCTGGCTTTCTGCAAGTATGCAGCGCGTATCGCAATCAAGAATGGATGAGCAAATACCTCTACCTCCTCCTGGTTGGGGCATTATTTGAGTTTTGGGATGAGAGGTTATTTAACTTCTTTCCCCCAGACAAACAATTTTTATGGCGCTTCCTTTCTGTCTTCCTGCTCCACTAAAGGTAAGATAGGTTTTAGAGTTTTTCGTAGCTCGAAAAACTCTGCTTTATCAAAGGGCATGACAGAAATAGGATAACTGTTAGCAGTCATATTTAAACTTTGCTCTGGCGATATGTTATCTGAAGTTTCAGCTACTTGTACTTGCTGTTTTAAACTTTGCTCTAGTGATGTGCCATCTGAACTTTCAGCTACTTGTACTTGCTGTTCTAATAGTTGTGTGGAAGATACCAAACCACTCAAACCATCAACAATTTGGCGGACGTTTTGGCGAAACTCAGGATCTCCCGTTAGTTCGTCTAAATCGGAGGTAATTTTTTGGGCATTAGCAAAAGTTACCCGCGCCGAGTCTAGAGTTTGCTGCAATAACACTATATTATTAGGGTCGTTTAGCGCATTAGAAGCATTGCGGAGGTTTACCGAAGCTTCCGCAGCGTTGGCAGATAGGGTTTCTAAGTTTTGGAGTAGTTGCCCTTGGTTAAAGCGATTTAGAGTTGGGGATAGTCCGCTAAAAGTGCCTTGCAACTGTTCGCTTGCCTGGTTGAGATTATTTAAAGTAGTAACTAAAGTCGAGCGATTTGTCGTGACTAAATTATCGACATTATTTACTAAGCGATTGACATTAGCAGTTGTAGTATTTAGCCTGTCGGCAGTAGTGCCAAATTGAGTGATAGTTTTACTGCTAGAAGCGCTAATTTCGTTGGCGGCTTGCTGTACTGAAGTTGCCGCCGTAGAGAATGTTCCTAATTGCTGGCGAGTAGACTTTGATAATCCTTCAAGTTCGCGGGTAAGCTGCGTTACTCCCGCCGCCGCAACGGCAGCATTATTTACAGCCGTATTCAGGTTTGTGTATAGTTTTTCATTGCCGTAGATACTGGCAAAATTGGTAGAAGAACGAATTAACGCATCTAGACTAACGCCAATTTTACCTTGAAGCTTAGAGCCGTTACAAATAATTAAACTGCGATCGCAATTTTCATCTAGAGGTTTAGCGACAACTAATTGCGGTGGTAGCTGACCAAGGGGTGTAATATCAATACTAACCTCGCTAATTAAACCCGATTGATTAGCTTCAATTACAGCATTGCGGGGAATAATAATATCGGCAGGACTAATTTCTATTTCAACTTCTACGCCGTTTGCGCCTGGTTTAATTGCCGCGACACTACCTATATTTACCCCACGATAGCGCACGACTGCCCCGTTTTGGATGCCGCCGACATTGCTAAAAGAGACAATGGCTTTATAGGTGCGTTGATTTAGTTGTACTCCCCGCAGCCAAAGAATCGATCCGCCTAATATTGCTAATCCTAGGAGAATTAATAAACCAACAGAGCCTTCTCGAACTGTGCGCGATCGCATTAAACTATTCTCCTACCTATTAGCATTTTGCTTACTTTGTCCAACCGGGGTAAAAGGCTGTTTCACCCAATAATATGAATTGGCCCTTCTACACTACCACTCATAAATTGCTTAATTAACGGATGATCGGTAGTTTGAGTATCGTTTTGGGTTCCCTCCCATTGCACTTTACCCTGATATAAAAAGATAATGCGATCGGCAGTGCGGCGAATTGTACTATCTTGGTGAGTAACGATCGCATAGGTGCTACAAACTCCCTGGGCGCACTGCAACTGACGAATCAAGTCTTCAATCACCGTAGAGGCAATCGGATCAAGTCCGGCAGTAGGTTCATCGTACAGTAACACCTCTGAGGCATCTTTGGGGTTATTGGGGTTTGACATAATCGCCCGTGCAAAACTGACCCGTTTACGCATTCCTCCCGATAACTGGGCTGGGTAGCGGCTACCAGCATCTCCTAACCCTACCATTTCTAATTTTTGCTTAACCAATTCTTTGATATGCGACTTTTTGAGGCGGGAATTTTGAAACAACGAAAATCCCACGTTTTCCTCTACCGTCAGCGAGTCAAATAGGGCGGCTTGTTGAAATACCATGCCAATACCAATGGGATCGTTACCATCTTCTATTAAGCCCGATCTTAAGTGTCCTTCTACATAGATTTCTCCCGCATCTGGGGCTAGTAACCCTGCTATAATCCGTAAAATTGTTGATTTCCCTGTACCTGAAGGGCCAATAATTGCTAAGGCTTCTCCTCGGTAAAGTTTTAGATCGACATTATCTAAAATTACACTTTCACCAAACTTTTTACTGATGCCTTTTAATTCAATAATTGGATCAGTAGTTTTAGGTGGGGGAGTTTCCGTTGCGTTAACTTTATGCATTTCACCTCAAAACTTGCTTTTAACAATTTTGACGCAAAGCAAAATGAATTATCAACTTTGTATAACGCTTTGGCTAGAGCTTTCTATTCTGGCTTTTTAAAATTTATTGGGGATTGAGAGCAAATAAGCTGATATTAACATAGATTTATTTTGTGATGGATTCTATACCTATAATCTGCAATTTTTAATACAGAAAATGTTTTTTTCCCCTCTAAAGGCTACCTAGTCCTATAAGAATTTTTTATAGTTAGTTAAATATTTTGTCCGCCTAAAAAATGATTTTTAGTAAATAATTGCTGACATAAAGTTTTTATTTTTAACAGACTTGCTGTATAGTCCATTTTCTTTAATTAGCAACTTTAATTGGCACTTAGACGCGCATTAACTAAGTAGTTTCAACAAAATAAGTAGTATTTGTATCTAGTGAAACAAAATTTAGCACTTTCACAATTTAGTTTTATAAAACTATCTTTGAGTATTTAATTAGATTGTTACAAAACTACTAATTGAGAAAAGTGAACTTGTTAAAATGGCTACACAACATTGCTATTTATAACTATATTGTCAAAAAAGCTTACAAGCCTAACCTTGGTAATAGCCGCAGACGTGAGGCTATTTATAGTTAATTAATCGCTAGAAAAGGATCGCTCTAGAGCATTTACTTTGGGGCATATATTTTAGGAGTAGGCATGAAAAGGAGAGACTTCATAACCGCCGTTGCTGCATCGGCGGGTTCAGCTTATGCTGCAATGAAAGCGTTGGATTTGCTAGAACAACCCGCCGCCGCCCAATCAAAACGACCCTTTAGGCTACAGCGACGAGGAGGGCGTAAGAAAGTTGTGATTTTGGGTGCAGGTTTAGCAGGGATGACCTCA
>CAJQOK010000364.1 GCA_905479905.1 uncultured Aliterella sp. | reverse complement strand
AATCGTTCTGGTGTCTATTGGAGTTGGGGAAATCGTCAACAAAAAGATCGCCAATCCTTTGTTCAAGAAATTTCTAACGAAGCCAGCGACGATCGCAAAGCAAAGCTGTTGTGGGAGCTAAGTTCTAAACTGGTAAAACTTGTTTAAAGCTGCTTACTAATACACAAAAAGCAGACTAGGAGCCTGCTTTTAAAAACTGAAATTTTCAGTTAAATATTATCGTAGTGGAGTTTGGTTTGGGTTAACTATTTTTAGGAGTTGATCTAAATGCTTCAAACTAGAGTCACTTATTAACGGCGAGAATATCCACCGCTATTATTACCTTGTCTACCACCTGACGAACCGCCTCTATCTTCTTTGGGCTTGGCTTTATTGACTTTTAATGCCCGACCCATCCACTCAGCGCCATCGAGAGCTTCAATTGCTGCTGTTTCTTCTGCTTCTGTACCCATCTCTACAAAAGCGAAGCCTCGCGCTCTGCCAGTTTCCCGATCTGTGGGGACTTGAACGCGATTAACAGTTCCGTATTCAGCGAAAACTTGTTTGAGGTCATCTTGTCCTACTTCATAGGATAGATTACCGACGTAAATTGACATAAGAGCTCTCTGGAATCATAGGTTGATGAGAGTTAGATTCGGAGAGAGACTTATCGTTATAGATAAAAATAAACTGCACAACCGAATGTAATCTTCATTTAAGAAGTTAACACAAATATCAATCTTGTGTTGCTAAACCAGTAAAAATCGTTAAAAAAGTTAAATTAAGGGTTTTACTTTTACCTTTGTCTGACTTTTGAAAGATGAACAAAGCGCGATTGCATCCCTTTTATTGCACCTAAAAACGCCAACGGATGCAAGCCTTGGCACAATTTTAGCCAAACAAGCGTCTTAGCCTAGAGAACTGTTAATGTTTGGGGTTGTCTGGGCAAAAAACTAAATCTGCGGTTGCAAAATTTGCGTTAATCGTGGTTAATTAATTGTCATGTGCGCGATCGCCTCTAGTATTTACTTGTTTGGCTAACCTCGACTGGGGTTAAACCATTCATTTTTTAGGTAAACTTACCCTTGAATAACAGTTCGTCGTCACTAATTAAGGTAGCTCGATTCTATGCCCAGAACTCCCAACGAGTACGTCGTACACCTAATGATTGAAGGTGGACACCGGGAAGAAATACGTTTTAGTAATATTCAGGAATTTCAAAAATGGTACAGTAGCGAACTTGTGCCTAAGTCAGCTTCCAGTGAATTTATTAGCGTACCGATTAAAAACGTCCAGGGAGAGTACATGGTGGTGCGTCCATCTAAAATTGTGGCAATTCGAGTAGAACCAGTGTTTAGTTCTAGTGTAGAAAGATATTAGTAATTAATGAAAAGAATAATTAGTTTATTGACCTCGATAGGTATAGCAATCGCTCTTGCGCCTATTCCCGCAAATGCTGGCGTACTCCAAGCCACAAAAGCTCATCAACAGACGCAAAATGACAATTTGGGACTAGACGAGCAAATATGGGGTGAAAACGGCAAAGAAGGCGACTGGAAAGAGGTACTAAAATCTGTCGATAGCAGTTTGCGTTACGTCAATTCTCCTAGCGCATTGAAAGCTTACCGCAAATATAGCGCTAGTGGCATTACCCGCGATCGCGTCCGGCGCAGTTTAGTTCACTTCCGCAAATTGGTAATTACAGCCAAAACCCCCGCCGATCTTCAGCAGGCGGTAAAACGGGATTTTGTGTTTTATCGTTCGAGGGGTAGAGATGGTAAGGGAGAAGTCTTATTTACCGCCTATTACGAGCCAATGTACGAGGCTAGTCGCTTCAAAACGGAGAAATATCGGTTTCCGTTATATCAAATGCCTCGCAACTTTAAAAAGTGGTCTAAGCCTCATCCTACTCGCGCTCAGTTAGAAGGGCGGGACGGTTTGTTGGGGGCAAAAAGCAAGCTAAAGGGCTTAGAATTGGTTTGGTTAAGCGATCGCTTAGAAGCTTTTTTAGCTCAAATTCAAGGCTCGGCTAGGTTTAATCTCACTGATGGGACTCAAATGAGTATTGGGTATGCAGCTAAAACTGATTATCCTTACACCAGTATTGGCAAAGAATTAGCCAAAGATGGTAAATTGCCGCTTCCAGGGCTAACTTTACCTGTAATGATTAATTATTTTAATCAAAAACCTTGGGAATTAAGCAGTTATTTACCTCGCAACCGCAGCTTTGTATTTTTCCGCAAAACCTACGGAGCGCCAGCTACAGGGAGCTTGGGCATACCTGTAACTGCCCAGAGATCAATTGCCACCGATAAGGCTTTAATGCCGCCAGGGGCTTTAGCACTGATTCATACTAGCTTGCCTTTTGCGGATAATTCTACAGCGCTAATTAAAAATAATTCCCCAGCAACAATGCAGTATCGCAGTGTTAGCCGTTATGTTTTGGATCAAGATGCAGGTAGTGCTATTAAAGGCGCGGGACGAGTAGATTATTTTATGGGTACGGGCAAACTTGCAGGCGATCGCGCGGGAGTCACAGGTAGTAGAGGTCAACTATATTACTTACTACTGAAGTGAAAAAGCCTTAATTTGTTATAAACAGCCTGAAATTAGCAATAATTCCAGGCTTTAATTGTTTTTCCTAGCCGAGCAAAAACTAACAGCTAACTACGTTGCTTAATAGGGTGGAGAATCAAATTCATCGTCATCAGCGTAAGTATATGAATTAGAAGAAGCGATCGCCATTTTAGGAGGTTCAACTTTAATGTTTTCTTTGCCAAATTCTTTATGTTCTTCAAAAGCCTGAGTAATTATCTGCGACTCCTCCGTATCAGCCGCAATTAAGTATTTACTTAAAGTATCAACTGTAGGCTGTTCATAATCTGTAGTTGTCGCAACTAAAGCCGTATTTTCGCCGCTTCCTCTTTCTTCGGAAGCAATTATTGGGCAAAAAATGCCGTGAGCGTAAAACAAACCACTTTTAGCAGAAACTGGTTGTTGACGATACTGAGCGTAAGCTTTTTCTAATTCGCCCAAAAATCCAGTTAACTCTCTACTTTGCTTATTGTAATCGTAATAAGCTTTACTAAAACTTGCTCCTGCTGCACCATTTACGGTTAACTGTAAAGCAGACTTATGCAGAAATTTTTTGTTGCCATCAACTAAATAAATTAAGTGACGAGTGTAAGTTTTAAATTTAATTTTGTCTGTTAAAAAAGCATCGTAATGGTCTTTTAACGTCCCAATTTTCTCTCCAGTTTCACGGTTTTTGAGTGATAATGGCCCCCGGCGAATAATAACTAATCGTGGTGTATCGGTAATAAACAATTGTTGAATTTCGCCTGTGCTAAAAGCATAATCAACTGATCGCCAGTTTGAATCAGGAGTAAAATCCACAGCTTTAGCATTGTCTGCTTTAATCGCTAATCCGTAGGGTTGTATTTCACCGTTATCATACCTAGGATTAATCAGTTGACACCAAGGAATAACCTGCGATGGTGGAGCGTTAAATTTATCGTCTTCAAAATCGAAACTTGTTGGTAAATTCATGTTTTGATAATAAAAAATTAACTTGCTAATTAAGCTTATCTATTCTACAAGTAGCAGAGAATCCGGTAAACTACGGAAAAAAGTTAGATTGATATAATTATTGCTCTTTTTGACAATCGCCACTTTTTATAGCAAATTCATGATGGATTGAGGCTGTTGGCTGCTAAAAACCTAAATTTGTGACTTACTATAGGCTACACAGCTAAAGCAAAAAATAAATGCAAGGAGAAAAACCCCGTTTGCGTAATGGAGCGATCGCGCAAAATCTGCTAAAAACTTAACTAAGCCGTCAAATCACGCAGAAGGTAGATGTATTAAAGCAGACTATTAAGTCATTATTCTTAACAGTAGTGTCAAGGCTGTTTCAGAAGGGGGAACTATCAATACTCAATTGTATAGTACGAAGGAAAAAGTTAGCTGTACAGCTATTAGCCACCTAGCTAAAGCTAAGGAAATAGCGGATTATTGTGCAAATAATGCTGCGTTTATCGATCGCCTAGGCGCTTTTCCAGTGCAGGAATTTGAATTAATTGCTAATGGTGGCTTGCTAAATGCGCCACTGCAACAACATTTAGGTGGGTGGGGTGCAGGAATAGACGCAAGTACCATTTACGAAACCCTAATGTTGCTTAAACAAATCGGGAGCGGTAATTTAGCGGTAGGACGGATTTATGAAGGACACATTAACGCCTTACAACTGGTGCAGAGTTTTGGTACAAAGGAACAAATTGAGGCATTAGCCAAGGATGCGCGCGACCAAAAAATCTTTGGGGTGTGGAATGCGGAAGCTGAAGACGGTGTAAAAATTATCCCTCTCAGCGATGGACGATACAGGCTAGAAGGCTCGAAAACCTTTGCTTCTGGCTCTGGGTACGTCGAACGCCCTTTTGTCAATGGAGCGTTACCTGACGGCACATGGCAAATGTGTATTGTGCCAATGGAAGAAGTAGCCACAGTTAGCGATCCGGCTTGGTGGCAACCGATGGGAATGCGAGCAACGGCTAGTTATAAAGTAGATTTTAGCGGCGTAGAATTAGACGCTAAGTGGTTGATTGGTAAACCAGGAGATTATTATCGGCAACCTTGGTTAACGGCGGGAGTAATTAGATTTGCTGCGGTGCAGTTGGGGGGAGCAGAAGCATTATTTGACGCGACGCGGCAGTATTTGCACGAGCTAAATAGAACGGAAGACGCGCATCAACAAGCCCGAATTGGTAAAATGGCGATCGCAATTGAAAGCGGAAATCTCTGGCTGCGGGGTGCGGCGGACTTAATTGCAGGTTATGCGCCGATTTTTGGCGGCTATCCTAATATTGACCATCCGCAGGCAGAAAAGTTAGTAGCTTATACCAATATGGTACGAACGGCGATTGAGTCTATTTGTATGGATGCGATGCAATTATGCGAACGAATTGTTGGTACTCGTGGCTTATTACCTCCTTATCCGATGGAGCGCATTATTCGCGATTTAAGTTTATATCTGCGCCAACCTGCTTTTGATGCGGCATTAGGAAGCGCTGGAAAGTACGCCATAACAGAAACTACCCCGGTTAATTCCTTATGGTTGACCAATCACTGCTAACAAGTTTAGAATTACCGTTGCATTCGGTAGCAGAAATTGCTGTTAATCGGGCGCTAATTGTTGCACCACACCCTGATGATGAGACTTTGGGCTGTGGAGGT
>CAJQOK010000363.1 GCA_905479905.1 uncultured Aliterella sp. | reverse complement strand
AAGGAGTCACGTCCGAGTTTGACGGGTAGGGCTTACACCTACATCAACCTTGAAGTTCAACCTCTAGTGACAGTAATCTGCTGTCAGGTTGGGTAGCTTATGTACGGGCTGTTTACCGCGATTCAGCTACCAACGAATCGCACGCTTCGCTGTTATCAGGTTCCGGGCGGCAATTGGGCAGTTCCGCACTTCTGCTGCTTTGTTGTTAGTGAAATTTCGGTTCTGGGTGCAACTCTGGATTTTTGCTTCTCGGCTGAGGCTGTTTGCTTTCCTCATCCATGATTTAATATTACCGGAAGCTGTAACACTTTCTTTGTAGTTTCCGGTAAATATGTTACAGTTTCCGGTAAAAATATGATAGGTTTAAGTTGTGGTACAGAATGAGAAAGATGTTTTGTCGCCTTGCTGTACTGATGGCTGAGAAAGATCCCTCATTGTCCCAACGTCAATTGGCTAAAGACACAGGGTTAAGTCCGACCACAGTTCATAAACTGTTTACTAATAAGTTTGAGAGAATTGATGCTAACACCATCGAAACTCTCTGCAATTATTTTGACAAGGAGATAAATGACTTATTTGTTCTACGTGTAGACACAAATAATTAAAACAAAGCGATCGCGCTTCCCCGCCAAGAGATCACGCAATAGCTTTTGTACCACAACCTAAACCGTTAACCCATCGGTAGTCATGACAATCACAATCGTATCCGACTCTGTACTAATAGAGTCAAAATCAGCCCGCAATCATCAAATGTTCGCGTGTATCTCATGAAGATGCTCAAAGTATTTTAGCCAAGGTAAAAGCTCTTTACTTCGCTGTTTGGAAAAGAATAAAAACCTCTGCTACACAACAAATAGCTGACTGTTATCAAGACGTAGTTCAATGAGACTACCAGAAGCTATTTTCAAGACACGGGAAGGGCGAGACTTCGCCATGAGATTAATGATCCTTGAAAGTGATAGCAAGGAACTAGCTGTAATTGAAGATCAGCTAGAAATTTTACGAATTCTTGAGTCTAACGAGTGGATGGAATATTTGCCCAAACCTAAGCAGGAGTTGGAGCGCGTTTACTTTCTTCTTGATACTGTGCAAAAAGTCGTGAAAATTGGCGTTGCCGCTAACCTTGATGCTCGTCTTAACAATTTACAAGGCGGTAATGTTAATCCTCTCAGGATTTTAGTTTCCGTTCCTGGTGGAAGAAAGCTGGAGCGGCAATTTCATCAACGCCTAGCTCATTTACGGTTGAGAGGAGAGTGGTTTAAAGATTGTCCTGAACTGAGAAAACTAATCTGTGAAATTAAGCAGGGGTCATTATGAGTCTTCTAACTGTTAGCTTTCGCGGCAACGGGGTAATAGTAGTTGACTCCCGATTAGTAGCATTCGAGTTAGGGATTCAACACAAAAACTTTTTAGGCACGATTGAGAAATACAATTCCTTAATGACATTAAATCCAGAAATGGGGGCTGTCGCGTTTCAAACGCGATCGTTCCAAACTAAGCAGGGTAACGTTTCTGTGGAGCGATGGGCATGGCTGACCGAACTACAAGCAACGTTTGTCATGACCCTCAGCCGTAATACTGAACAAGTAGTTAACTGTAAGTTAGCTTTAGCCATAGCATTTGAGAAAGCCAAGCAGATGATTAAAGATATCATCCCTGCCCAATCCCAAGAAATCGAGCGACTTAAGCTGGAGCTTCAAGTTGCCCAAGCCCAAACAGCCGCCGCCCAATCTCAAGAGCGCCTAATGCAAGTCAAGAGCGCCATCGTCACCATGCACGGTGCTGGAATGCTGGGGCTGATCCTGGGTAAGCCAGAGGCGATCGTAGAGCAACCGCCGATTGTTGTCGAGAAAAACATCCTGGTAGACAAAGCAGGTAGACCCGTCAGAACTTACGAAGGGCTGTCGAAAACTAAACTCGCTAGGCGCTACGGGATGAAAAAGCCCCAGGATTTGGTCAACTGGCTGCAATCGATGGGCAAAGATCATTTCATCCAACCAGCAATGACCGCCGCGCCTTGCCAGTTTGTGCCGTTCGAGTATGTCCCGGAGCTAGACAGGCTTTGGGCAGCACAACGAGGGTCGCGGCAACGACTATTGGGCGAGTGAGCGCATTCTTTTTCCCAGTAGCCAAGTTTTTCCGTAAATAGTCAAATTGAGGATAATTTTATGTCACTAAAGGTAAGCGAACGGGTGCGATCGCCGTCAGGTTTCAGCAGCGCTGGCTAACGAATACCCCCAGACCCAACATGAGCAATATACCTGCTGCCCCAAGTGCAATCGCTTCGGTGTTGTCTCTGGTACTGACGAATACTACGGTACAATTTACCACTGCGCTTGCAAAGATGTGTTTTGGGTAATTAGTCCAGAAACGGGCGAAAAATTGGAGGGGGGTTAAGTTATGACGTTTACCTCAGCAGTTCTAGGTCAAGTACAGCACCCTACTAATATTCTGACTGAATACCTCAACAGGTTTAGGGGAGTCAGAAAGTTCAAGGCGTATATTCTTTCGTGGCTAGACGGGTGGATTCATACCAAGCTAAAAGCAGGAAAGCCCCCTTGGGCTTATGTAATCAACCAAGAATTAGCCGAAGCTCTTGGCTGTTGCCGAGATACAGTTTTTCGCCACCTCAAAGACCTTTGCGAAATGGGAATACTGAGGAAGACCCCCTACAAGCGTTGGGCAACTGATAATATTTGGGCTTACTCCATTGATTTTGAAAAACTTAGACAAGAATTATCGCCGCCTGTAGATATTTCTGCAACCGAAAATCAGATAGCCGATAGCAGAAAATCAGACACCATACAATAGTCTCCTAATTCATCCCAAATACAACCACTGGCTCTGCCTGTCTGCTGCTGGGGGAATAGTTGAGGAGAAAGAGCAACCTATCCCCGAACAAAAAATTGCAATTCCTCCGACTGGTGAAGAATTGCAAAGTGCTTGTACTCAAATTTCTCGTTTATCGCCAGACGTTCAAACAAATTCACAGGTTAAAACCGCAATCGAAAAGTATTGGGTGAATTGGCGGCGTTGGAAAGACTGAAAATTGCAGTACAAGAGAACTGGCGATGCAACCTGACTGGAGTGCTGGTCAAGGCTTTGAAAGAAGGTGTGCCAGCCGAAGACGCTGCCCCGCCGTGTGCATTTTTTGGTGGGAAAGAATGGGCTGATGAAGCAATTAAGCGGCGGTTGATGCAATATTCGCACTCCCAGGACGGCGATATCATGGTGCCTTTTGCATTGGGCGGTCAAGGGATGTGGAGCCAGTTACGCACTCTGTCGTGGACGGAGGTTGAGCTTACTGCTAGGGTCGCTACAAGTAGCATGAGCGATTGTACTGAAGCTTTCAAGGAACGCATCGCCCAACTAGAAGCAGAACTAAGAGGGATGAGGCAGCAACCCCAAGCCCAAGCTCAACGTCAAAGAATTGCTTACAAGTAGGGCAGAAATTTCTAGTGCTGATTGATGACGAGGGAGATTTATTTAATACATATTTAAGTGGGTTTATTGATAACGTCCTACTTATTTATTGTACCGTCAGGCATTGTTGTTCCTTGAAGACTTGCACCTGATAATGAAGCTGCATTCAAATTGGCTCTCTCTAAGTCTGCTTGATTCAGGTTTGCTCCAGTCAAGTTTGCCCGGTCTAGAACCGCGCCCTCCAACTCCGCTCGACTGAGATTAGCCTGACTTAAATTCGCCTGATTGAGAGATGCTTCTTCCAAGTCTGCATCAGTTAGATTTGCTCCTTGCAAAGAAGCCCCTTCTAAGTCTGCTTCTTCCAAGTCTGCTTTACTCAAATTTGCTTTCTCCAGGTTCACTCCTTCTAAGTCGGCATCACTTAAATTAGCACCCTCTAGGTTTGCTCCTCTTAAGTCTGCACCTTCTAAGTCACACTTGGGACATTCTTTTGTTTCTAGCAACCGCTTGACTATCGATGGTGGCGGGGATGCCTGAGACTTTACAGCAGTTGGTTCGGCTTGTGCTGTCAGCACAGAGGCTCTTGGCGATGCAGGTATAGCTTGAGGTGGCGTTGTTAAAGAACACGCACCCGTAAGTGTAACTAGGGGTAATACAGCAGTTAGATGAATAAGTTTGAGGAAAATTGGCATAGCTGGATTCAAAATAAGTAAACCTAAGTGCAACTAATCGAGCAAAAATAGACTGGCTCTTGGCGCTCCCTGTCTGTTTAAAGACAGTAGGTTTATTTGCCAACAACACTTGCCTCAATAAATATAATTACTACTGCGGTATTCTTCTTCTAACTAAAGAATAGAATTATTTGAAGTTAGATTGTGACTATGAACACATGAAAATTAGTAATGATGTTTGAGATTTCTTTTTTGAGTCGTTTGACGATGTATAGGGCAAAGCCCAGCAGTAAGACTAAATGTATCTTTTTCACTTGGAACTGAGATTAGCAAATTTAACCAAAGAACTGCCCAAAACTAAGAATTATCTTACTACCCAATGTGAGTTATAAAGGTCGCACCCGTTTCATTCAAGTTAATGCTGGTGCAAAACTCCACTTCCGCTAATCCTACAATTGCCAAATTACTAGAAGTTGATGCCCACAAAGCCGCCCAAAAAGTTGAGTTGAACGCGCAAATTCAATCAATTCAAGACAAACGCCACAATCTCAAAACTGTTATTGACCTGTTTGCTCCTGTAGACGTTGCTAACAATACAGCTGTAACAACACCAGTTACCGAAGAACAACCCCAGCCGACTGCCTCAGAGTCAAACGGCGCAATGACAGACATTACTGCTGAGACTCCAACAGCATCAACTCCTCCCAAGCGACAAGCCAAGAAAAACTCATCACCGGCACGATCGCAAGCAAAGTAAGAAATCAGCACCCATCAAGAAGCCAAGTCAGCAAGCAGATACTTGGCAACAGTATGTAAAAGATGAGTTTAACGACGCTATATCTGTTGCTGTAGCTGAAGTTATGCAGCAGCATTCAAAGCAGGTACTGGAGAAAGCCACAATCATAAATGCCATCTTCGCCAATGACATCCCAAAAGAGGTAAGAAGCACAGCACGATCGCGTGTCTCCAATGTCCTGTCCGTTGGTGCGAAAAGTGGAAAATGGTATCGAGGGCAATTAGGCAAGTACAGTATGTCAAGGGCAGCAATTAAGGGTTAACTTAAGGACATAGCCATAATCAACAATGCGCGATCGCTCATGCCAAACACGCGATGGGTAAAAAACTTGATCACACTTGGAGCAAGATAAAATGCTGTAGTCCAGAAGTTTGCTGCCCTCACCAACACATCTGCACGCCGATGGGTGATGGCAACGAAGCGGGAGTACTCGGCATCGCATTTATGGGAATGCTAGTTGCGGTTGATTGCCCCAAAGCGAACGGTGTCTGTCATAATCTCCGGGTAATGGCGGTGGAAACGAAGAAGACTGTGCCACTGCCGCAGATGTGGTGGGAGAAGTTAACGAAGGAGAAGTAATGGAAATTTTTGGGTTTCTGTTTGGGCTTGGTTGCTTAATTGCAATTGCGTGGGCGATGGCAACGAAGCGGGAGTACTCGGCATCGCACTATTAAGCCATGCATTTTTCGGTCGCAAGCGTCGGCAACAAAACCGACCGAGAGCAGCAGCCGTCAGCAAAGTCAACAAAACTTAGACAGTGCCAAGCATCGCAGCCTACTACTCCTGTACTACCAGTTCCACCTTTTGAGGTGGTCGTACTAAAGAGCGGTTTTACCCTGTAAGCTATTCATTACATAGTTTGCCGACCTACCAACAACCTTTGACTACACCCGTCTGCTACATTAAGCTGATATCTAGTTAAACTCAAGAGTATTTTCAGGACATTTTTATGAAAAACGATTTAGAACTTTACGACTTAAATGCCGAGTGCTGGTGGAATGAAAATGCCAAAATTTATGCTCTCAATCATCTCAATCAGCCCCGATTTAGCTTTTTTGATCGTTATGTCAATCAATGGCAAGGGTTAAAAGTTCTAGATGTCGGCTGTGGGGGAGGGTTTTCTTGTGAGTTCATGGCAAGACGGGGGGCAATTGTCTCTGGTATTGACCAATCTCAAAAATGTATTAAAAAAGCTCAAGAACACGCAAATGATAATTATTTTGCAATAGATTATACTTATGGTTTTGCAGAAAATTTACCTTATGAATCCCGTAGTTTTGATGCTGTAATTTGTGTTGATGTTCTAGAACACGTAGCAGATGTAAATAAAGTTATTGCCGAAATTCACCGGGTATTAAAATTTGGAGGAGTATTTTTTTCGATACAATTAACAAAAATTTTAAATCTAAACTTATTATGATTTGGCTATTAGAATACATATTACGGCAAATACCTTGTGGCATTCACGATTGGCAAAAATTTATCAAACCTGAACACCTTGTAGAGCTAATGGAAAAACAGGGGTTTGTTGATTTTGATATCAAAGGGTTTAATGTTCTAGGAGAAACTATATCCGAAAACCTACAGGCTTATCTTTATTACCAAAGAAACAAAAATTTCCGCATCACAATTAGTGATAATACTTCGCTCATGTATATCGGGAAGGCAGTAAAAGCAGAAATGCCCAGCTAGGGTGTAGGCACTAATCTGTTCTCCTAAATCTTTCCCAAGGCAGACGTTATAGCAAATGGCAATTGTTATTCTCCTGACAGCAAAGAAGATTAATATTTATGCAACTGAAGCCAATTCAGGGTCAGGTTGTTGCGATTGTTAGAGCATTAAGTGGTCTTGGGCTAAGAGACAGCGCTTCAAGTTGCCCTAAGAGGCTTGTTTAACAAGCTTCCCTGGAAAGAGTTTAAAGCATAGCTTTAATTGCTGATATATTTGCTATCGCTACCAATCTTCAAGCTTTGCTCAGTCGGTACTTTTTTCTACTGTACTGTTCACAGTCTAAACTTGCTTCTATAGCTTACTTTTGTTGCATAGGATACCCTACTGCTATGATTTGCAATGTGTAATCTAATGAACCCAATTGTAATCTCTGGTAATGCAGTTTGCACATTAATAGTTT
>CAJQOK010000362.1 GCA_905479905.1 uncultured Aliterella sp. | reverse complement strand
CTTGGCGATCGCGCAAGTTTCTAAATTACCGCGACCATACAGATAAATGAGTAATCAATTTGAACCGGGATCAGATTTATCTCCGACTAAACGCGCCTGGACTGCACTTAAACAAATGCGGTAGTCCCGTAAAACCCATTTTGACCACCTTTAGTTTTAATTACCAATCCAAACCGCTTTAACAACCGCTCTCCAGTGATAGAGTAGCTAACTCTAGAGATCGTTACAGGCTTAAGGTTGTAGCGAGTCTGCAAAAAAGCTCGTAACTGAACTTGTTGTTTTGAATTTAAACGATTGAGAACAAAACTTAATTGGCGATTACTTTTTCTTTACTGGGCAAAAGTTTCTAAAGCATCAACGGAAAACGAAACGCCCAAAGTACCGTAATTAATATAAACTCGTTGGGCGGCGCTAACAGGTAAAGCAGTCAAAATACTAGAAATAATCCCTAACGCCAAAACTCGCAGCCTCATCATTTAGGTTTTTTTCAGAGCTTTTTTGACTAAATCGGGAATTTGCGAGGGTTTTTCTGCAATCGGAATTTTAGCAAACTTTAAAGCAGCTAATTTGCTTTGTGCCGTCCCTACATCTGCACCTCTACCAACAACGGCGGCTAAAGTTCCTGTATGTCCCCAATGTCTCCCGGCGGGGGCTTTTCTGCCTGCAATGTAGGCAATTACAGGTTTTTTGATAGTTTTAGCAATGTAATCGGCGGCGGCTTCTTCGCTATTCCCACCAAGTTCGCCGACTAAAACAATTACTTCTGTTGCGTCGTCAGCATCAAACATTTGCAGCCACTGCAAAAACGAAGATCCAGCGATCGCATCACCGCCGATACTTACCGCCATAGACTGCCCCAAACCTGCCTTAGTCAGTTCCAAAGCAATTTCGTAGGTTAGGGTACTGCTACGGCTCACTATTCCTACCGCTCCAGGAATATAAAACTCGCTTCTATGCGTCCCTAAAAGTAATTTTCCCGGTACGATAATTCCGGGGCTATTGGGCCCAACAATAATAGTTTCGGTAGCTTCGGCTTTACGCAACAGATGCACCATATCTAAAGGCGGCATTCCAGAGGAAACAATAATAATTTGTTTAATTCCTGCCGATATTGCCTCCAAAGCCGCGTCTAAAGCCTGGTAAGCCGGGACAAAAATTAAAGTAGTATCAATCGATCCAACTTCAGCTAAGGCTTGTTCTACGAGGTCAAATACAGGAATATCATCAAAGGTTTGTCCGCCTAAACCGGGGTTGACTCCCGCCACTACTTTTGTACCGTAAACTTTCATTTGTCCCCCGTGAGTTGCAGAAAGTTCGGCGGTGATGCCTTGAAACAAAATTTTACTGTCTGGCTGTAAATTCATAACTTTTTAGCCGGAGAAGACTTAGCTTGACGGATGGTTTGCAAAACAGCTTCATCCAAATTTTCAATTAAAGGAATTGCTACTGGCGCAAGTTGTGCTTGGGCTGAGTCTAGCTCAGAACCAGCAAAACGCACAATTAAGCGGGGATAAGCAGCGTTGCGGGTTTTTGGCATCCGATCTTCCCCAAACTTACTAATAGATTCTGCTACTTTTACTCCTTTAAGAACGCTCCCAAGGATGTTGACCAGTACAACTTGAATGTTTTTGTCTCGCACTAATAGTTCCACTCCTTGCTCTAGGCGATCGCTAAAACTAGGCTTAGTTGGGTCTAAATTGCTGCCATGACCGATATTTAGGCAAGTTTTGACTTTTCCCCCCCCATCAGTAACAAGATCCAATGTTGCCATCACAAGCCCCGCACCATTGCCCAAAATCCCAATATTGCCCGACCGATCTACTAAATCGGCATTACCCAAAATATCGAAGTAGTTTTGACTATTGGCACGATTTGCCATTTTTTGCGCCATTAAGCTGATGTCGGCGTGACGAGCGATCGCGCGGCTATTGACGGTTACTTTGCCATCTAGCGCCATTAATTCCCCCGTAGCGCTTACACCTAGGGGATTTATCTCCACTAAATCTAAGTCTTTTTGCCAAAATAGCCGATACATCTTCTCAACAACATCGCTAACTGAGCCAATTAAAGCTCCTTTTAGCCCCATTTTGACGCTCAACTTCCGGGCATAAAAAGGCGAAAATTCTCTCTCTACTACTACTTGTTGGAGTAATTCTTCTGAGGATTCTACATCAATACCACCTTGAGGAGAACCCAATAATACAGGTCTGCGAGTATTGCTATCTAATACTACGGCTAAGTAAAACTCTCGGTCTGCATTGTATTTTGCTTCTGCTAGTAGCACTTCGGGGACTTCACCTAAGATCGGGAGATGAAATATAGTTTGCGCCGCCGCGATCGCATCTATAGTATTTGTCACAATCCTCACTCCCCCCGCCCGTCCGCGTCCACCCGTGCGTACTTGAGACTTAATTACTACTGGATAGGGAATTTTCAACCCTTTAAGATCGCCAATTTTGTCAATTCTTTGCGATGGCAATACTGGAATGCCCGTTTCCCGGAACCATTCTTTAGCTTGGTACTCTAATAAATCCATCTAGTGCTTTTAGTCGCAACTCCCCTACCCTACAGCCTATTGCTTAATTTTTCATCTGTTGCGGTCAAAAAATAAAATTATCTCTACCAGTTTTAACGAAAGTTAGACTGCCTGCTGACTCTAATATTTGTAAAGAGTTAACATCGGGTAAAAAGCTAGGCGATCGCCATATTTTTGTAGTTAATCTCACAATCTAGCCACAAATTTCTGAAATTAGTTATGGTGCGCTCAAAATTGGGATCTATAGGTTTAAGCCTGACAAACTTGGTAAACCTATAGAGATTCGTTGCGTAGTACCTACGCCGCTTGCTGTAGCGGTTCATCCCTCAGTAAGTGACAGTAATATTACTTCTACCCAGCTAAATGATATCTATCAAGGAAAACAATCTCAGTGGCTTGATGGCAAAGAAATAATTGTTTTAACGCGGGAACCTGGTGAGAGTTCTATTTTAATTTTAGAGGAAAAAATTAGCGGTTTTAAACAAATCTACGCAGATAGCCAGATGTGCGATCATTGGGCTACTTTATACCACGACCAAGCAATGAACGAGCAAATAGAAAAAACCCCTTTAGCTCTAGGATTAGCTGATGTAGGAACAATTACATCGGAAAAAAAGCGATCTTCGATAAAACTTCTTAAATTTAATGGTATTGCACCAACCATAGAAAATGTAGCTAAGGGCAAATATCCCTTGGTGAAAAACTTATATTTTGTTCTTCGTAAAGAGCAAATTTCCGCTAATGCTCAAGAATTTATAAGTTTTGTACAATCTAAGGAAGGAGCAGAAATATTAAAAGCCCATAATTACTTAGCAGTGGATACAGAAAACAAAAAGTAGTTTTGACTTTGGGGATAATGACTTTATTTAGTCTGAACTTAAACTTATTTTTTTACAAATATGTGTTATGGAAATACAAGCAGAAATTAGACTGAGCCAGCGTTTGCGAAAACGTTTATATCCCTTATCACTGCTAGTTTGGCTATTGATTAGTCTTGGCTTCCCGGCAATTTTTTACTTTTTGGAAATCACAGCCTTAAAAAGAACTGCAACTATCTACGCTCAAAACTTAGCAGAAAAAATTGTAGAATTGGTGTTGCAAGAGCCGAATTTATGGAAATATCAAACTTACAAATACGCCCAGCTAATTTCTAATGAACTTGTAGAAAATGAAGAAGTAAGAATCAAAATTTTAGACGAGCAAGGAATCGCGGTTTCTCATTACGAACGTAATAGCCAGAAAGATGAACTATGGTGGGAGGTCAACCCTAAAAGTTCCGCACCAATTAAATTTAATAATCGCACTTTAGGAACTGTAGAAGTTAGTTTATCTCAAGACAATTTAAGAAAAATGACTTTAGCATTTTTTACTTTGTCTACTACCCTAGGTACGGGCTTGGGGATTTTGATTTTCTTTTTTCCCACTAAAGTAGTTGGCGGTATGGAAAAGCAATTGCAAAGCTTAATCGAGACATTGCAAGATGCTAAAGCTCAAAGCGAAAGATTGCAAGCATTAGCTCAAGCCTCCGAACAAAGATTTCGTAACTTAGTACAAGGACTAGATGCGATCGTTTGGGAAGCAGACGCGACAACAAGGCAATTTTCTTTTATTAGTCAACGGGCGGAAGAATTACTCGGTTACTCTGTTAGCAAGTGGTTGAATAGTGCGAATTTTCAGGAAACTTATATTCACGAGGAAGACTTAAACCAAGTTCTTAGGCGCTATCAAATAGCTATAACTATGGGACAAGAACAAGTGATTGAGTACCGAGCGATTACTTTTGATGGTCGAGAAGTCTGGCTGCGCGACTTAGTACAAGCTGTTAAAGATGAAAAGGGAAATACTACGTTGCTACGGGGCATAATTGTCGATATTAGCCATTTTAAGCAAATTGAAAAACAATTAGTCCACGATGCTTTGCACGATGTGCTGACAGGTCTTGCCAATCGAGCTTTATTAATGCAACGTCTGGGTAAATCCTTTCAAAAAGCAAAACATGATCAAGATTATCAGTTTGCGGTATTATTTCTCGATCTCGACCGCTTTAAGTTAGTTAATGATAGCTTAGGGCATCGCATAGGCGATCGCCTATTAGTTGAAATTAGCCACCGTCTAGAAAAATGTGTCCGCACTAGCGATACTGTGGCTCGTTTAGGGGGCGATGAATTTGCAATTTTGTTAGACAACATCGAAGATATCAGTTCGGCGACAGATATTGCCGAGCGCGTCAAAAATGAACTAACCCTACCATTTAATTTAAGCGGTCACGAAATGTTTGCCGCTACCAGTATTGGAATTGCGATTAATAATCGAGGTTACGAGCATCCAGATCAGCTATTACGCGATGCAGATACAGCTATGTATTATGCTAAATCTCAAGGTAAAGCAAGACATGAAATTTTTGATAGCCATATGCACTCCCAAGCTACGGCGGCGTTGCAGCTAGAAACAGATATGCGTAAGGCTATAGAAAACCAAGAGTTACAAATTTATTATCAACCGATTGTGTTACTCAAAACTGCAAAAATCGCTGGATTTGAAGCTTTATTACGCTGGAAACATCCCGATTTGGGCTTTGTTTCGCCCACAAAGTTTATTCCCATAGCTGAAGAAACCGGGCTAATTATTCCTTTAGGAGAGTGGGTAATCCGCGAGGCGTGTAAGCAGTTGCATTTGTGGCAATTGCAGTTTCCTAGTGCAGAACTAACCATGAGCGTAAATTTTTCTAGCAAACAACTTGCGCAAACCAATATAGTTGAATCGATTAAAGACATCCTCAATGAATATGATTTACAACCGAAGCATATACATTTAGAGCTTACCGAAAGCGTACTTGTAGAAAATTGTCAAGCCATCAATCAAACTCTCAAGCAATTGAAAAGTTTAGGACTAATTTTGTGTCTAGATGACTTTGGTACAGGCTATTCATCCCTTAGTTATCTGCACCGTTTTCCCATAGATATCTTAAAAATTGACCGCTCTTTTGTGATGGGCATGACTAGCGATGACGATAATAATTCTAAAATTGAAATTATCCAAACTATCCTCGATCTAGCAAAAAATATGAATATGGATGTAGCTGAAGGGGTGACAACAATAGCTAAAACCTAGACTCAATCAAGTTCATAGCCCGTAAACCTCGCTGATAAAATAGACGTTTATTACGATTTAATTCCATTAGTTGTGTGATTTCTTGGGCAAAACTAGACCAGAAATTT
>CAJQOK010000361.1 GCA_905479905.1 uncultured Aliterella sp. | reverse complement strand
ACCCCCTAATAAAAAAGCTTCGTAAGGTGGCAAATCTCCTAGTACCGTACCGCCTTGAATATTAAAAGCTAAAGCTTGCGGCCCTTTGCTGAAATTAATTAAGCTGACGGGGAAGTATTGACTGTAGCTGCCCCGGACTCGATTTAGTAAGATATTACCTGCTCCAACGGGGATAGATTGCTCAACGCCAAACCGGACTAGGGAGCCGCTAGTTGGTCTGAGTGGATCGTTGCGGCGATCGCGTACTGCCCCAGCTTGCAAGGTTAATAAATCGTCCGTACCATCGCCACTAAAACTTAAGTCATTGCCTCGTTCATCTACAGGGCTAAGTTCGCCGTCCGCGTCGCGGATCGATACCCGTTGATATTCCAATCCTGCTGAGGCTGTCCATTCTGACTTGCGGAGGGGGTCTTTAGACAAAGGACGAGTAAAGTTAACACCGCCCCCTAGCCGCAGAATCCGGGGGCGATCGTCATTCGGCAGAGTAATTTCATCTTCATCTTCACCGCCGTCAAAAATTAGCGAAGTTGTCCGCCGTCTAAAAGTATTAACGGTATAAGATGTCCGATAAGGATCGCCGCCAATCCAGGGATCTGTAAACCGCAAATCAAATAGTAGTTCTCGCTGACCGATTTGAAATTCTGCGCCCAAGTCTTGGTTGTTGCCGCCCAAGTTTTGCTGCTGATAGCTCAAACTACCAAATAAACCACTTGAGGAACTAAAACCCGCACCCGCGCCTATAGAGCCGCTATTTTTCTCGTCTACATTGACGACTACAATTACCTTGCGCGGGTCTTCACCGGGATTGAGTGACACATTCACGTCTTCAAACAAACCCAGCCCAAACACTCTTTGTAAGTCTCTTTGGACGGTGGTGCGGTTAAAAATTTGCCCAGGTTTTAGTTCTAATTCGCGGGTAACGATAAATTCACGGGTACGCCCTTTAATTGGCTTGCCTTCGTCGTCGGTGGCTTCTCCGTCTTCGTTGCGGAAGCTAACTTGAATATTCTCAATTACGCCTTCAGCTATTACTAAAGTCACCGTGCCATCGGTGGCTACTTCTGGGGCTTCGTTTACTTGGGCTAAAACATAGCCGTTGTCTTGATACCATTTATTTAATTGTTTGATTCCTTCTTGAAAACGGCGCAAATTTAGGATGCTGCCGTACTGTTCTTTAAATATGTCATCAATAATTTTTGCGGGTAGTACCGATGGGATTTCTGTCCCGGCATTTGCTTGTACTTGCACGGAGCGTAAAATCGGATTGGGTTGGACGAGAAATGTTACTCGCACTCCCAAGGGTGTATCTTCTGGTTCGGCGCTAACGTTAGCAAAAAACCCGGTGGCAAAAATAGCGTTGATGTCTGCTTGTAATTGCGATCGCGTTGCCGTGCTTCCTGGTCGAGTTTTGATTACTTGATATACTTGGTTCTCAAGTTCTGTAGTTAGTTGCCCTTCTTGACCTTGAACTAATACTTCCCCGACTAACACCTCTGGGTTTTGCTCTGAGCCTGCTTCGGGGGCGGCGTTATCTGGTGCTGGGGTAGCGTTGTCTGGTGCTTGGGGGTTTGGGGCTGGAGTATTGTTGTCAATCGTTGGGCTTTGACTACCTGGAGTAATATCAAATTCTAGTTGATTGGGGGTTTCCTGTTGCGGTGAACCTTCCGTTCCCGGAGCAGGTATTATTGGTGCGGGGGGATTTACAGGGGAATCTGTATCGGTTGTCGATTGGTTGGGCGTAGTTGAAGGAGTTGTATTCGTGGGAGTTTGGGCTAATTGCCCAGATATCGTTTCTACTACCACACTATTACTCACCGTTGAGTTTACCTGCAACTTTTCAACTTCTTTGCGCGCCGGAGTTTCTTTAATAACGGGTTGTCCTTGAGCAATTTCTGGAGCCAAAATTGAATTAAAGGCAGAAATTCCTAAGACTAACCATAATGCAGCCTGTAAAGGGCGGCTTAACATCCAACGAGCAGAAATTATTGGCATTTTATTAAAATTATTTAACACTTCCACACACACCACATAAATTAGAGCTACAAGAAACCTTTTGAAGACTTGGCAGTGTCCTTTGTTCCTCAGTTATTAAACTTCAACAACAAAAAACCTTATTTTTTTCTACTTACTCCTAAAATTAGACTGGGCTAAAACTCTTTCTAAAACTTGCTCGTAGGCATTTTCTACTTTACCTAAATCTTGACGAAAGCGATCTTTATCCATTACGCGATTTTGGGGGTCGGATTCTAAATTATCCCAAAGGCGGCAAGTATCGGGGCTAATTTCATCAGCTAAAAGTAGTTGTCCATTACTATCAGTGCCAAACTCTAATTTGAAGTCTACTAAAGTCAAGTTACAGTTTGAGAAAAATTCGCATAGAGCGCGATCGCACTTTTTGGCAAGTTCTTGTAATTGGTCAATTTGCTCTCTAGTTGCGAGTTTCAGTAATAATAGGCGATCAGGGGTCAATAAAGGATCTCCCAAAGCATCATTTTTGTAATAAAACTCTACCAATGGTTGAGCTAATACTGTTCCCAATGGTAATCCTGTCTGTTGACAAAGACTCCCGGCGGCAATGTTTCTGACTACTACTTCTAGGGGCAAAATCTTGACTTTTTTTACCCGCATTTGGTTTAAACTTGGGCAGTCGATCAAGTGAGTAGCAATGCCACACCGTTCCAAATATTGAAATAACACTTGAGATATTTGGCAATTAATTTTACCTTTCCCACCAATAGTGCCGCGTTTGAGCGCATTAAAAGCGGTAGCATCGTCTTTAAAATCAGCAATAACAATTTCCGAGTCTTCGGTAGCGTAAATAATTTTCGCTTTGCCTTCGTAGAGTTTGGTGCGAGACATGATAGTTTCAATGATGGCAATAAACCTACAAAAAGCAGGCTTAACTATTCTACCTGCGGTTTGCAACCAAGGTAATTCTAGTTACTTTCTTGCCCAAAATTCCAATCCTTCGAGTTTGTTTGGATTGCTAAAATACTCGCGCTCTTGGGCAATCAAGGCTTCGGCTGCTTTTACATCTAAGGGTCTTGAGAAATAGTAGCCTTGGGCAGAGTTACATTTAAGCGATTTGAGTTGATACATTTGAGTTTTGGTTTCCACTCCTTCAGCGATGGTATCCATGCCCAAATTCCAAGCAAGTCCAACTACCGTGCGGATAATTTCTATTTTGCCCAATTCTGTATCAACGCCGTTAACAAAAGAGCGGTCAATTTTCAATGTATCAATGGGGAAACTGTGCATATAGCTTAAAGATGAGTAACCTGTACCAAAATCATCTAAAGACAACCGCACGCCCATTTGCCGCATTTTTACGAGCATAGCATTCACGCGATCGGCATTTTCTACCAGTACGCTTTCGGTAATTTCTAGCTTTAAAAAGCGGCTTTCTAGCCCAGTTATTTGGAGAGCTTTTTCGATTTGGTTGAGCAAATCTGTCTGAGTAAACTGTTTAGTAGATAGGTTGACGCTGACAGTTAAAGATGGTTTGCCGGGAAACTGCTTTTGCCAGAATTTTAATTGACGGCAAGCCTCCTCTAGCGTCCAGTAGCCAATAGCGTTGATTAAGCCTGTAGCTTCAGCCATCGGAATAAATTGGACAGGAGAAACTAAACCTAACTCCTTGTGCTGCCAACGGATTAGAGCTTCAAAACCAACAATACGGAAGCTTTTGAGCGATACAATTGGCTGATAGCACAAAACAAATTCTTGTCGTCCAAGCGCGCCTCTTAAATCATTTTCTAGTTGCAGCATCCCCATCGCCTTAGAGTGGAGAGTGGGATCAAAAATTTGATAGTATTGTCCACCATTTCTGTGATTTTTTACGCCATACATTGTCATATCTGCATCGCGTAAAATGTCTTCTGCTTGCTTGTAACCAGTGCTGCTTAAAGCAATGCCCATACTAACGGTACTAAATACTTCATTGCCACCAATATTAAAGGGTAAGGCGAGTTGATTTTGAATCCGCTCTGCCGCTTGGGTAGCGTTGTCAATACCTTTGATGTTGTCCAGCAAAACCGTAAATTCGTCTCCACCCAACCGCGCAACAGTATCTTCAGGACGCACGCAAGATTCTAAGGTACGGGCTACAGCTACAAGCAAGCGATCGCCTATTTTATGACCCAATGTATCATTTATTACCTTAAATCTGTCTAGGTCTAAAAACAAGACGGCAAATAAATAATTTTTATCGTCGGCGGTACGAGCAATTACTTCTTCTAAACGCTCCATAAATAGGCGGCGATTGGCTAACCCCGTCAAACTATCGTGGCAAGAATCGTACCTTAATTGAGCTTCGGCGGCTTTTTTCTCGGTAATATCTGTTTGAGAGCCAGCAAGACGCTGGGGCTTGCCAGTGGAGTCGCCAACGGCTAATCCTCGCACTAGCATCCAGCGTGTTAATCCATTTTTGTGTTGGATGCGGTACTCATTTTCTAGTTAAGGAACTTTTCCTTCTAGATGGGAGGCGATCGCATTTTTTAATTGCTCGATATCTTCTGGGTGGACGCGACTAAACCAGTCTTCTTTTTTGTTACCAATTTCTCCAGTGCTTAAACCCAACATTGTTTGCCAGCGAGGCGAAAAATAAATTTCCCCAGTTAATAAATTCCAATCCCATAGACCATCGTTAGCCCCTTGAGCGGCTAGGGCGTACCTTTCTTCGCTGGCGCTTAGGGCTTGTTGAGTTACTCTTCTTTCTTCTTCTACACCAATAGCGGCGGCAATTATTCCTAAAATTTTGCGATCGGCATTACTGGGAACAAAGTTTTTTTTGTATAGGGCGCACACTGCACCTATCTCTAAACCTTCACACTTGACAACTTGACTAACATAAGTGTGCAAATTGTACTGCTGTATATTTGGTTCGGTTTGGGCGTATTTTGTATGGAGTAAATCGTTGAGAATAACTACTT
>CAJQOK010000360.1 GCA_905479905.1 uncultured Aliterella sp. | reverse complement strand
TGCTACCAATTGGTCTATTATTCGCAATATCGCCATCAATCTTGCTCGAATGTCTGGCTATGATTCTCTAACCAAAGCTGAACGATTTCTTGCCCATGACATCGACAAACTATTTTCCCTTCTAGAATGAATTATCCCTGGTTCCTTACCCTCACCGGAGTCTTTGGTAAATACAGAAATTTTATTTATGGTAAAACCAGTATCTTTGAGTTCCTTGAGCGCCTGTTCTGCTGTATTGCGGCTAGAAAATATACCAACAGCGTGTTTGTCTTGAGTAGAAGCTATTTTACTCCTGAAAAATTAATTATGGATAATTAAGAGCATCGAATGAAGCTTTACAAAAATGAGACGGTACTTTGAACTAAGTAATTTTGTAGACTCAACTCTGGAACAAGCCTTGCAAACACAACTTTAGTGTTTTAATTAACGATGTCATAGTTAAAAAATTACTTGTTAAGCCATAATCCTAAATCAACCCTTTGAGAGACATTCTTTGTCCAAGTATCATAAGTCGTCTAGGCGATCGCTCCTATATACTTAGAGCTATTCAACAGCTTGGCAGTTCACTACTCAAAATGCTTGTCTTGACACGCTGTTGAATAGCTTTATTTTCAATCTTGCCTAAACAATATACTGCAATGATGATGCTTGAAATATCTGTCCCTCAAATATAGATGATTCAGTTCGATCGCTCATTGTTAGCTTCACGGCGATCGCTATTATCTGTACGATTGATATTGTCAGTAAGTTGAATAACTTTAATTTGTGGTACGGTGATTAATTTAATTTCTGCTTGCCGCAATGATTCTTTGATTGCCTGTGTCGCCAAAGATGTCATTTCTATAAATGGTAGCCGTTGAGAATTAACCCAAAATCGCACTTCAATATTAACTGTACCCGTAGCCAATTCGCGGACTAAAATTATAGGCTTTGGTTCTAATTCGACTCCTACAACTTTCAAGACAGCATCATTCAAAATTTTTTTGACAGTGTTAATATCTGTGTCATAAGTAATGCCCACACTTACAGAAGTGCGGCGCTTGCCGGAGACAGTATTATTAGTAATGACGGCACTAAAGACTTCTTGATTGGGAATATAAACGGTGCGTCCATCGTAAGTGAGAAGGGTTGTTGCCCGCAATTCAATTTGTTTAACTGTTCCTTCAAACTCTTTAATGATAATTTGATCGCCCAGCCGGAAAGGATGAGAAGCAAGCAAAATAATTCCCGAAAAGTAATTGCTTAAAACATCCCGCACGCTAAACCCAATCACCACACTCGTCAAACCTAGCGTTCCAAATAAGGTGGTAAAGTCTAGCCCCAAGACTCCCAAAGCAACAACACTACCTGCGACCCAAACGCCGCCATATACAATACGACTTACTAAGAGTTTGGAGTCATCATTCCCTTGCCACTGTTGTGTCCCTACCAAAGTAAGGCGGCGTAAAATCCGGGCTATCAACCAAGTTGCTCCTAGCGTTAATAGCGTTCCTATCAAGGAAGGTAAGCTATTAATAGTGTCGCGTTGAAAGGAGCGCAATGTACTCCAAAGTCTTTGCCCAACGTCAATTGCAAACGGTGGTTGCTTAAATGCCTGATTTAATTGATTTGCCCACTGCCCTGCTAGAGCTTCTACCGTCGTGTTAAAGTCTTGGGCATCTTGACCAGTCACAGTCATCAAAACTCGGTTATTAAATTTTAAAAGAGCTATGCCTCTTGTTGAATCGGGTTCTACAGTAACTGCTCCCCCAGCTTCGGACTGTACTAGAAAGCTGGCAATCCGTCGATTCACAATCTGCGCACGATCGCTGGCGCTTAAATCTGATAAGCTCCCAACCTGAAATACAGGCTTTCCTCTAACAAGAATATCGGCAAAGTATACCCCATCCGATGGAGTTAAGGCAGAGTTATTTTTTTGAGGAGAAGCAGTTGTATTTTGAGGTGTAGTAGGCGTAGGGGCAGTTTCCTGAGCAACTACTTTGCCTGCAACTACTACAACTACAATTAAACTCGCTATCAAGATTACATCTAAAACTTGCGTGGAATGCAGTCTTAGCTTGTTTTTTATTGTCCAAATAGACATAATTTTATTTTTGGCGATCGCAAATAGCGACGATAATGAAGATAAATTTAGCGTTCATGAAGGTAAGTTTCGATTTAATACTTCAGTAAATTACTTCTTTCTAAAACTTACATGGAAATTATTGATAGGTTTAATCTTAAAAAAAGGCTCCTATGATTATAAAAGAGGAAACCTCAGCTTATTTGTTTTTATTTAGTCTGTCTCTACATTTATTGCCAAATCTGGCAATTCTTCTTGCTGACGCTTATATGTATAGTATTAGCAACGGTATTAAATACATTACCAGTGATGATTTTGACTATCATGCTATTGGCAAATCCCACTTCCTACCGTCGGAGTTTTGTTGTCTCCTCTTTTAAAAGAGAACATTATTTTGTAGCACTGTCCTTGGCAATGAACGCGCTTCAAGCATAACTTGACTTAAACAGCAACCAAGCCTGTCTGACGTAAAACAAAAAACAAAATTGAGTTGACAATGCTCAGGGCGATCGCTCCTAAAATTGCACTGCCAATTCCCCATCTCAAGCGAAATCCCTCAACTAACCAAGCGGCTAAACCAAAAACAATTATGCTGCCAATTAAGGGAATCAACCCCAAACTAAAGAGGGCATTGATTGTTTTGAGCCAATGCCGGAAACAAACTCCAGAAGCCATTGAATGCACCAATAATTGCCCCAGCGAGCAGCGCAATCCAAGGATTATCAACTTCAACGCCTGTGGGTAGCTTTGAAATGATTAATAGACTAATTGCGATTACGACAACAGAAATTAAAAAGCCAATCATTGATGCACTCCTTAAACACAACTTTGAACGCTCGATGAAAAGCGTTACCTACAATCAAATTTTAGTTAAGGCTGGGTAGAGCGTGGTAAGGAAGATAAGCTAATCATCCAAATACCATTAAATAAAAGACTTATTCCCACCCAAAGCCCGATCAGCCAAACTGCATTGAAAGGCCATTCAGACCAAATGAAAATACCTAAAATAATTCCTAAAATTCCACTGACTAACACCCAAACCCAGTTGCGAGCAGGACGTATTGCAAAGGCAAGTATTACTTGAATTGCGCCTTGAACAAAAATAGTAACTCCCAAAATTAAGGTGAGTGCGATCGCTCCTGAAAGAACGTTGGATAAAACAATAATACCAGCACCAAGATACAGAATACCCAACAGCACTTTCCATATAACCTGACCTGCACCACGCGACCCGAAAGCATAGACTATTTGAGCAATTCCGGCGAAAATGAATAGCCAGCCAAATACTAAAGTAGAAGCAATAGTTGCATATACAGGTCGAGCAATAGCGATTAGTCCTAAAATCACTAACAAGACACCAACTACAATCCCCGTTCCTGACCCACCAGATCGTTCTCTATTTCTAGCTTCGGGATCTGTAACTTTCATTGAAATATCCTTATATTTGCTCTGAATATTTCTAAATCATTTTTCTCAATTTGGGTTGAAACACTCCTGGATTTTCTAGCGTAGCATGGACGTTATAATCGCTCTAAATTAGAGACATCAAGGTTGCACATTGTTAGTTTGGTACTTCTCGCCCTTGTCACAACCTATAACCTGGACTCTCAACTTCCTCCTCAAAACTAAATAAATCAATATGTTTTGGGTTATTCATTATCTCTTTAGCAGTTAATAATCCCGCGATCGTCCAAGTTTGATAAAGTCTAGATTCTTTACCGATTAAGCGCCCCTGCTTGCCGTCATAATATTCAGGAAATTTATCTTCAATTAAACGAGTTTCGGCAAGAGCGATTGCTTTTTGAGCTAGTGCTTGCCGCCCGGTTTTTTGCGCGGCGGCGGCAAATAGCCATAGTATTACGGGCCAGTTGCCACCATTGTGATAAGACCAGGGAAAGTTTTTGGGGTCAGATCCAGTTATAATCCGCCACTCTACTCCTTCTACAGCAGGAAAGCAAATTTTCAAAGGCATAAATCCCATCAAATCTGCTGTACGCTCTTCAAATAAATTCATAATGCTTTGAGATTCTTCAGAGCTTGCTGGAGAAACTAAAATCGCCATTAAGTTTCCCAAGGCAAAAAAGCGAAAATCCATGTGTCCTGGTCCTAAATTTCCTGCTAAATAGCCACCATTATCCGGCAACCACTCGGTTAGCCAAGCGGGAATTGATTCAGGATGGATATTAAATTTATTGGCAACTTCTTTACCAAATTCATCATTTTTGAAGCGATAAATTTCATTGACTCGCTGCAAATCTAACCAGTAGTATTCGCGGATGTGGTATTTTAAAGCGCCTAACCTTTGGGTGATAGATTGAAGATAGAAGTGGCCTCCATCCTGGGGCAGTAATAATTCTTTTGCAGTCCGCAAAGCAGCATAAAATAGCACTTGAATTTCTAAGGGATGCCCGCCAACCCCCATGCGACGATCAATCATAAACGCCCCATCGAGAACTGGAAGGGTAGGATACATAGAAAACCGATGCACTAGGCACAAATCTAAAATCAGTTTTATCCCCGTTTGAAAATCAGCTTGATGGGCAAGAGCAACATCTCCTGTAGCTTTGACATAAGCTCGTAATAGCAAAATCCACCACAGACAAGAATCAACCGGAGGAACACGAGCGATCGCGCTTTCGCCAAAATCAGCTTCTATATACTCCCTTGTGCCGTCATGTTTTACTTTAAAACTAGCAGGCATCAAACCTAGACCTGGTGCAAAGCAATCCATTCCCTTGTCGTGACTTTGCATCGCCAGTGTTTCAACTAAAAAGTTTCGCACGATTTCCGTTCTGCCATGCATAAGAAACACCAAAGCTGAAGGAACAAAATCGCGGATAAAACACTGATCGTAATTGAGTGCTTGTACCTCCGGGTCTTGGGCAGCAACCGTACCAATCGGTTGCCCTTGATAGTAAGTGATGGACTTTTCCAACAGTTCCCAGGCTTCTTCTTCCCACATAGTTATTTGCGTTGCTAGTACCTAGTTGGAAATAACCAAATTTTGAGCATCCCGATCGGTCGCATAGGTCAGGTATTCAATTTGGCAGTCACGGTTGCGAGTTTGCTGCCGAGTTGCACAATTGCTGCTTGTTGAGACTCATCTTTCAAATTGCCATGCTCGTCGAACGCTTGATAAGCGCTGCCAATTGCCTTCTGGTCTGGTAGTACCACCATGCCAATATTGCTGAGAATAGAGCGGACATGAACCAATCCCCGCAAGCCGCCTAACCCTCCAGGAGAAGCACTCATTAACACGGCGGTCTTTTCTTTGAAACACGCTAATGGCGGTTCGTCTGGTTGGGAGCGCGATGCCCAATCGATCGCATTTTTGAGCAACCCAGTAATGGAACTGTTGTACTCTGGACAAGCAATCAAGAATCCCTGATGTGCTTTCATCAACCCCTTGAGTTTGAGGGCATTTTCTGGTAGCCCCTCTGCTGCCTCCAAATCCTCATCATAAAGTGGGAGAGGCAGGTCGCGAAAATCCAGGTAGGTGACTTCTGCACCTGCGGCTTTGGCTCCTTCAATCGCAATTTTCACCAGTTTTTTGTTGTAGGAATCTTGGCGGGCGCTCCCAGCAAAAGCAAGAAGTTTGGCATCTGTCATCAAGTCCTCCTATTTTCTTAAATGGGTAATTAGGAGCGAATATTTTGATTGTCCGTAATTATCGCGGCGTTATTTTTTACCAGTTCGCTTCCACTGAAGATACGACATATTTATAAAGCCTTCTGCATGTCGTTGTCTATCGGCAGCATCTGACCTGATATTGATTTGCCGTTGAGCAGTGCGAGGAACCTCTGCAATACATAACCATATTCCCACTCCCTCTTGACTTTCTCGCTTCACCATTTCACTTAGTTTCAGCAGTACAACTCAACTGCTTAATCTGCACTTTAATGCCAGATTCAGGACGTAGCGTAATCGATGGCTGGGGAACGATGGGGAAATCAGGCAGCACATTGAGTTGAAATTTTTGAGCTATAGTTGCCAGCAGTAAAACTGCTTCCATTACAGCAAAGCCTTTGCCAATACAAATACGCGGTCCATCACCAAAGGGAATATAAACCCCTTTAGGCAGCCGTTTTTCCAAATCATCTGACCAACGTTCAGGTTGAAACACCTCTGGATTGTCAAAATATTGTGAGTGTCGATGCATCACCCACTGACTAATCTGAATTAGGCATCCTTCAGGTACTTCATATTCTCCAATGGTGCAGTCTCGCACCGCCTCACGTCCAAAGATAGACACAGGGGGATAAAGCCGCATTGACTCCTTAATTACCATATCGGTGTAGCGCAGTTGGGGTATATCTTCTACCGTTGGCGACCGCCCCGCCAGAACTCTTTCTAACTCAGATTGTAACTTATCCCGTACATGAGGATTATCAGACAATAGCATCCATGTCCAAGACAAAGCATTAGCAGTGGTTTCGTGTCCTGCTAGCATCAAGGTTGCCACTTCATCCCGCAGTTGCTTATCGTTCATTTGTTCGCCCGTTTCCTCGTCACGGGCGTGCATCAACATTGAGAGCAAATCCTCTGTTTCTTCGCCACTGCTGCGCTTTTGTTGAATTAACGAGTAAATTGCTTCATCCATCTCGGCAATGGCATGACGATAGCGAATATTTTCCGGTCTAGGAAACCACTCCCACACCAGAAAATTCTGCCGCCGCTTACTTTCAAACCAGTGCATTGCCACATCGAGCGCATGAGCAACAGTTTTTGCCTCACCTTCTTCTACTTGGGCATTAAAGATCGTTTTCATCACGATCCTGAGAGTGAGACGCATCATATCGGCGTGGATATCTCGCGAATCGCCATCGCGCCAGGTTGCAAGCATCTGTTCGGCATAGTCAACCATTGCCTTTGCATACCCATTGATCTTTTTTTGATGGAAAACAGGTTGAGCTAGACGACGCTGCCATAGCCATGAATCACCTTCAGCAGTCAATAGTCCTTCACCTAGCAGTGTTTTTAAGACCCGAAATCCTCGGCTTTTGATGAACGTTTCTCGGTCTTTCAACACCTGCTCAATGTAGTCAGGGTTTGTAATTAGACACGTAGGAGTCAAACCCAAACGCATTGGCACAATGTCGCCGTACTCGCGGGCGCACTGAGCCAGAAATCCAAGTGGATCGCTTCCCAAGTCTACTAAACTGCCAACGATAGAGTTACTTTCTGGTCCCGATAGTTCAAAAATATCTTGAGCCATAATTAGTCATTTACCTCTGACAAGTTCAGACTTTACTACAAAAACTGGAATTGAGCAGACTGAGCAACCCTTCATGCAAAGGAGAAACTTTTAATTACAAATATTCAAGGCGATAGTAACCTGTTATAGGGTTTAGCATTTGTTCTTAGCGACGAAACCATACTTTCACTATTGCCAGCCTCTGAATTGGGTAAAAAGCTCCAACACGAACAAGGCTTGTATTCAGATACAAGTGCAACAGCTAACCATAACTCGTAAAGAAGCTCAATGCCTGAAAGAGTCCCATAGCAAATATTGCTACCCTTCTAAAAGAAACTAGACAAAAAATTTTAGATCCTTCTATCTGCATCTGAAGAATTTTGTGTATTGATGTCTAGTTTTTCGCGCCGAACTGTGTCTTGAGCTTCCACCGTATCTTGCTCTACTTCTTTCCTAATTCTTACTTCCTCACTGACAACTGTTTCTTTGCGAATGTCAGGAGTCTCTTCGTAGATTTGCATCCGGGCAACTGTCCCTTCCCTGAAGGCATCTTGCGCTGAAGTAACTGGCGTACCAGCATTAGTTGGAGTCACTCGCTCAATCACAACTTGCTCTTTTTCGATTGGAACTGAAACTTGTGCCGTTTCGGTTTCAACGTATTTGCTAATCGTTACTTCTCCAGTGTTGCGACGATTTTTAGTGGCAACTAGCCTTTCTTCGTACAATTTGAGGGTTTGTTGATCTTCATGACTCATCTCATACAATTGTGGCTCTTGCTCGTATGTGTAGGTAGCTCGGTCATAATTTGCAGCCGGAGCCGGAGCAGGGATGGCGTTTGCTGTAGGAGCGGTATATGCTGTCGGTGTATCTAAAGGTGCAGATTCCTCTAAAGCTGCTGACCTTTCTACAGGCGCAGTGCGATAAACTCCTCGTACCCGCTCTTCATAATCGTTATCGATTTTTAGGTCGCTGCTAAACTCTGGTAGTTGTTCTGCTTGCTCTTTGGTAAAGCCTAAAGCATATACACGTTTACTATTAGTAAAAACACGGGTACGTCCCACTGGCAACAATACTTGCTTGCCAAAAATCCAAAAACCCGTATCAACAACTAAATACCGGAAACGTCCTGCTTCATCAACTAAAATATTCTTAACGCTACCAACCTTTTCATCATCTTTATCTGTGTAAACATCAAGCCCTTTAATCTCATCACGACCGACAGCATCTTGATATTTCGGGTCAAAATCTTCAAGTTTGTAAAGAACCATATTATTTCTACCTAATTTGTTTAAACGACTTGGCACTAACGATAAGATATGTATTTACTTGCTACGTCTTTCTAAAGGAGGAACATATTTTTTCCTTAATTTTAGTTTTACTTGATACCTAGAGAGGATAGAGTAATCTAAGCCTCTTTCTAAAGTTAAAAATGCAATAGGTGTAAGGTAATTGTTAGTAATGTATAAATATTTTCTCTAGCAGTAACTGTGCCAGTATTTAGGAGTTTTATAGCTATGAAGTGTTTCTTAAGTAAACCTAGCCTCTACTTAGCAATGCCGATAATTGGCAGTAGTGTAGGTAGTGTAGGATGTATAAATTTTAGGAATAGAAATGTTACACAAGCACAAAGTAATACCAGTAATACTAAACAAAATTTATCAAATCAAGTTGCTACCCAGCCGAATAATGGAAATTTTGTTATTGAGGTTGCTCAAAATGTAGCTTTAGTTGTACGAATTGACGCAACCCCTATATAAGTGCCTGAAGCCTTTGAAAATCCTTTTATTGAGCGTTTTTTGGAAGCGAATTACTCCATCTGCGCTTCCACTACCTGAAAACTAATTAATTATAACTATTGGAAGTGTTACATACAGCCTAAAATTACTAAAGTGAAACTACTTTCAAAAATAGAAAGATTTTTATCAGGTTTGAAAATAACGAATATGTCAAATGATTTGAACTCATACTTGCCTACACCAACTAAACAACGATTTGCCGCTACTTTTCACATCGTCAGGCGCATTAGCTTCTGGGTACAGTTAGGGTTAGGTACTGTTTCTTTCTTAGCTTTGCTGTTGGCTATACTTAGCCGTAATGTTACCGTCCAAACAATAACAAATCCGATCATGGGGTTTGGCGTTATTTTAGGTATTATTGGAATTTTAGTGCTGTGTGTCAGGATTTATTGGGCGAACAGCTATAGGCGTTTAGATAAAGTTTTACAGTCACCTAATCGGGAATTGCACCCGAAGAAAGAAGACGTAATTCAAGTATTACGAACTGGTTTAATCATTAGTCTGATTGGCCTATTGTTAGCTTTTTTAGCATCGGAAGTCACTGTTATTGCAGTGCTATCGAAAGTTCTAGCTTTGCCTCAAGGAGTTGCCGTCTATAGACCTGAAACTGTTATTCGTTCCCTAGACCTTTTTGTAGTTTTGGCAAG
>CAJQOK010000359.1 GCA_905479905.1 uncultured Aliterella sp. | reverse complement strand
CACCTATAGTTTTTACTTTGGGTTCAGCACTCGTTCGTAATGCAGGCAATTTTTATGTTGAAAGTGCAATTGCAGTTAGGCAATTAGGTTGTCGTGCTGTACTTCTTATGGGAGAAGATCGATGCAACTTACCCCAAGAATTTTTGTCGGAGAATATAGCAGCTTTTGATTATGCTCCGTACTCCAAACTGTTCTTGCACTCACAAGCTATTGTTCATCAAGGCGGCATTGGCACAACTGCGGAAGCATTAAGATCCGGTCGCCCTATGTTAGTTATGCCTTATAGTCACGATCAGCCAAATAATGCTGCTAGGGTAGAACGTTTAGGTGTAGGGCTTACTATTAGTCGTGGAGAATATAATGCCGCAAATGTTGTTGCGAAATTACATCAACTCTTAAACGAGCCGAGTTTCGCTAGACAATCTGCGGAGGTAGGACGGCAGATACAGCTAGAAAATGGTGTTCGGGTAGCCTGTGATGCAATCGAAGCTCAGTTAACAAGCGCAGAGCCAATAGCGCGATCTCACTACTAAATTACAGTTGACGAACAAAAGCAACACTCATTAATAGCAGACGAATTACCTACGGGAGAACAAGCTCCTGCCTCGGTCAATTTCATTCCAATCCCAGGGAAGTTTTCTGACAACAACCTGTAGCCTTTTACTAGAAAAGTATGTGGTTGTATTGACTGTGGTACACCTTTTCTGACAGTTGGGCGATCAGAAATATATCTCTTTCAACAATAGTAATTGAAGTAGATTTTTCAGCAAGGACACTTGCACTTAAAAGCCCAGTAATGCTTCCATCAATTACAATATCACTTTTGTTACTTTTGATTTGCTCATTATACATAGGGGTTTATTAATTAATTATGTGTTGCAAGCCTCTTTTAAAAAGAATAAACTAATTGTTCCAATAATTTAACTTTTTGAATGTTTAATATTGATGGATTATAGCTATAAAAGTCTACTGTGCCAGCCTTGGTTATACTCAATCGCACTCACCGCCCTAACTACCACCCTGGTAAATACCCCTTTAAAGGCACAACTACCCCCTTTACAAGTTCCGGTTCCGCAAGACGTTCAGCCTTTTCCTACGCCGATTCCTTCCCCCGAATCACCTCAACCTTTACCGCCGCCTGAAGAATTATTAAAACCGACTTTACCTGCTCCTACAACTCCAGAAAATATCCCTGGCGGACTGCAAACAATTAATGTAGAACGCTTTGAAGTGGTTGGTAGTACAGTATTTTCTCTTAAACAGTTAGCGAAAGTTTTGGCTCCCTTCACCAATCGACCAATTTCTTTTGCCGAATTATTCCAAGCACGATCAGCGATCGCACAACTTTACTTTGACAATGGTTATATTACCTCCGGCGCTTATATCCCTCCCCAAACTTTGCAAGGCAAAGTTGTGACAATTGCTGTCCTTGAAGGCGGTTTAGAAAATATCCAAGTCACCGGGATAAAATATTTGAACCCCAACTACGTCCGCCGACGAATTGAGATCGCAACCAAAGCTCCGCTAAATCGCAACCGTCTTTTACAAGCTCTACAACTACTACAACTAAATCCCTTAATTAGTAATATATCTGCCGAACTATCACCAGGGACTCGCCCCGGTCAAAGTATTTTAGAAGTCCGAGTTACCGAAGCCCAAAGTACAACACTTCAAGCAACGATTGATAACGGGCGAACGCCAGCAGTGGGAAGTTTTCGCCGCAACCTGCAACTAAATGAAGGCAATTTACTCGGAATAGGCGATCGCATTAGTGTGGGCTATAGCAATACCGACGGCAGTAACGCAATCGATACAAGTTACTCATTACCCCTAAATCCTCGCAATGGTACGCTCAACCTTAGCTATGGCACGACTTCAAGCCGTGTGATCGAGCCACCTTTTGACGTGCTAGATATTAAGTCTGAATCTCGCTACTACGACATAACTCTGCGCCAGCCAATTATTCAAACTCCAAGTCAAGAATTTACTTTAGGAATGAGTGCTAGTCGCCTTGAAAGCGAAACTTCCTTACTAGGTAAACCCTATGCCTTATCTCAAGGCGCTGATAAGCAAGGACGAACTCGGATCTCGGCACTCAGATTTTTTCAAGAATGGACGCAGCGCGATACCCGTCAAGTAATTGCCGCGCGATCGCAATTTAACTTAGGTGTGGGGGCATTGAATGCCACGATTAACGCAGAACAACCGGATAGTCGCTTTTTCTCCTGGCAAGGACAGGCTCAGTGGGTGCGACTGTTAGCGCCAGAAACATTACTTTTAGTGCGCGGTAATGTCCAGCTATCAACTACCTCTCTTGTACCTCTAGAACAGTTTACTTTGGGCGGTTTGCAAAGCGTTCGCGGTTATCGTCAAGACTTGCTACTAACGGATAATGGGGCTTTCGCTTCGGCGGAAGTCAGATTGCCAGTTCTGCGCGTACCTGACTGGAATGCAGTTTTGCAAATAGCTCCTTTTGTAGATATTGGCAGCACTTGGAATGCTGGCAGGGAGGCTCCAGACACTAATTCTTTAGCTTCAGTAGGTTTGGGTTTAGTTTGGCAACAAAGCGATCGCTTTACAGCGCGTCTCGATTATGGGATTCCTTTAATTTCTGTGTCTTCTACCGAACGAACATGGCAGGAAAACGGTTTATATTTTTCCGTGTTTTACAATCCTTTTTAAACAAATATAAACCTTCAAGATCGGCGAACTTCTTTGGTCTTGGTCTAATTAGGGGCAGTAGCAGAGAGTAATGGGAAAAATAGGGGCATACACTGAAATCAGAGTAAATACAGGTTCCATAAAGATGTGCCATTTTCCCCTGATTAACCATAAATATGAAGTTAATCAGGAGGAGCGTTTCTATATTCTCTTTTATTTTGATAGTATCTTGTATATCACAGACTACCGAGGAATTTATAAGCCATATGAAGCCTGAACTCCACAAAATCTATGCTGTTGTCAACCAGAAGGGTGGAGCAGGCAAATCAACTACAGCAGGTCACTTGGCTTATTGGTTAAGTCAACAGTGTTCAATTATTTTTATTGATGCCGATGGTCAGCAAAGTGCATCACCTTGGATGCAGCATCTTGGCTTAAAAACTTTACAAATGAGTAATCCAGAACAATTATTTGAAGAATTACCAGCCTTATCAAGCAAGTATGATGCCGTTATTGTAGATGGTCCAGGAAATGCTGGAGAGATGACTAAATCTATTTTAGGACGTTGCGATATAGCTTTAGTCCCAAACCGTCCTTCTGAATTTGACCTTCGTAGTAGTGGCATAATTATCCAATTTGTTAGGCACGTTCGGGAACTCAGAGGTGGAATGCCGAAGGCTATAACTTTTATCAATGCCGCGAAAGCCAAACGCTCTATATTACTGCGTGAAGCTAAAGAAGCTCTAGAAAACTGTCCTCTATTACTTTCAGATACAGTTATCTACGATCTTACCTGTATTACTGATGCTCCTGGACAGCAAAAAACAGTATTTCAAATGAAGGGCGAACAGGCGATAGCAGCCGCAGCAGATTACGATAAGCTATTCAAAGAAGTTTTGAAGGTACTACATGGCTAGACGATCTCTTAAAGAATCTGTTCAAGGCTCTGGTTTACTTGAGGAACCAGAGTTAAAAGCATTTGTTTTCGGTCCTAACGCATTAGATAAGTTCGCTGACACAAGCGGGTTGCAATCTTTACCTCGAACTTCCATACATTTAACTTTTAGCTTTACATCTGATCGTAAACCAGTCCGTCACTATTACGACCAAGAAGAGTTAAGACAATGGGCTGAAGTTGATATCAAAGTTAATGGCATTCAATCTCCTCTTTGGGTTCGCCCTTTGCCTGGAGGTAAAATCGGCGAGTATGAGCTAGTTGCAGGTTTGAGACGCTATCTAGCAGCAGAAATTCTTAACTTAGAAAATGTACCTGCAATAATTTGTCACTGGACTAATGAGCAAGCTTTCCAAGCATCTCTATCGGAGAATATTAACCGCCGTGATTTTACTTGTTTAGAGCATCTAGATGGTACTTTAAATTTACTGGCATTTAAGTTAAATACTAATGTGGACTCAGTAGTAAAGCTTCTTTATCGTATGAATAACGAAGCCAAGAAAATAGTTAACCAAAACGTTTTGGTTAACCCTGAACACGAAGCTGTTCTCGCAGTATTTGAATTTTTAGGACAGGTGTCATGGCAATCATTTGTTTCTACACGACTACCTCTAATTAATAAACCAGAGGAAATTTTAGAAGCAATTCGCCAAGGCAAAATTCAGTATACAAAAGGGCTAGAAATTTCTAAAGTTAAAGACGATCCTAAGCGGCAAGAGCTATTACAGATGGCTATTTCCGAAAAACTGTCGTTGAAAGAAATCAAAGAATATATCAAAATATTAACGCCTACACTAGAAACAATGATCGCACCTAAAAACCGCTTTACTGATACCTGCAAACGTATTAAGGCAGCGAAAGTTTGGGACAACCCCAAAAAGGTGAAACGGTTAGAAAAATTAATGGCTCAACTCGAAGATTTACTGCAAGATGAGTAAGGCACGTTTGCAGCGAGTAGTTTATTACAGGCTTTACAGTTATGAAAAAACTTTTAACTCCCTCTACGCGATCGCCGATAATCCCAGGGCATAACTGGCAATTTCTGATTCCAGAAGCCTAACCTCTTTTGCCTAGCTTGGGCTTCTGCTTGCAAATACTGGTTCTTGGTGGCAGCGCATCCACTGAGGTACTGGCGGTAGACTACTCCCTGTCCTTCTTTTACCATCTGTAAGTTAACCGATTGCTTGCCTACATACAATTCGGCTACAGTTCGCCCATAGCGATCGCGCGTTATTGTACGGACTTGTACCGCCTTACCAACAGGTAGCAATTGCTTGAGCCTAGAAGTTGATTGTTGCCCCCAAGGACTTTGAGCGCGTTCGGGAGCATCAACGCAAGATAACCGGATTGTTGTCACTTGACTTGCCGCGCGGATACGCAAGGTATCGCCGTCGCCTACGCTGACGACGGTGGCGGAGGTAGTCTGGGCTATGGCTGATAGGGGAGCCAGCAACAGAGGGAAAACTAATGAGATTTTAACTAATGAGATTTTAACTAATAAGCTTTTCAAAGGTTTCTTTGGAAATTTCTGAGGTGGATGATAATAGCGTTCCCAATTTTGCTGTAATTATTAAGATTTTCGCATCACAGCCAAAACCTTACGCGCTACTTCAACCGAAACTGATGCCAATGCCGCCCCATCGCGCAGGCGATCGCCCTGATTCAGTGCGGCAATTATTCGTTGTGAAGAAGGCTGGGCAAGAAAGCGCTGTCTTAGGTTTGCCTCTAGTTTATTACTGACTCGTACATCCCCTGTCTTCATTTGTTCATCAACTAAGAGCGTTGCTAGAAATTCATCAAGTCTTCCATCAACAATATCTTCCTCTACTTTTGATAAAATTTTAGCTTGTAATTTGTTTAGGTCACGCTCTACTAATTGAGTTTTATCTGCGAACCGAAAATACTCCGTCAGGCTGCCAATTGGGTAATTAAAGTCGGAATACCAATATTTAAAATATCGTTCTACATTACCCCGATTTGCCCAAGTTCCCAGCACTTCGATTTCTACAACTTTATAATGACTAAGCAAGTCTCGATATATTTCTGCGCTCCTCTGGGACATCGAGCGGGTTGTTACCCCAATCTTGTACAGGGTTTTTCCATCTGCCTGCACTTTTAAATAATACAAACTAGAAAGCAGAATTTTTCTCATCGCGGTGCAATAGATCCGTAAGTTAGCCAAGCGAACCCGTAACTCCTCAAGCGGCAGCACGGAACCAGAGTTATCGAAGAATGCTGCTTCCAAATGCGCCAGCTTTTGCTCAATCAGTGGCTCTTGCACACAATTGAATGCTGAAAGAGGCAATGTGCCAACGGGAATTTGTCCCAGTTTTGTAAATTGGTAACTTTTGCGTCCAGTCGCGGCGTTAAAGTTTTGCGACTGCTCGACTAAGTTTTCCTTGGTAAAAGCTGGCAATATTTCCAGGCGATCAATGCCATTTTCGTGCGACTTATGCCTATGCTAAAGCTTCTTTAGTTGCCCTAATTCCTTACCTGTTAGGAAAATGTTGAAGGCATCGTACAACGGTAGGCGCGGAATGTCGCGCGGTTCTCTTTTGATAATTAGGTTGCACGTTTCCCCATCATGAGCGAAATGATGCTCTTTAATCTTGCCCTTTTTAGCGATCAGTGTCCTGCCGCAGTACGGGCATATTAAATTAGTTTTCCCACTCGCTACATCTTCGATTGAAATTAATTTGTTATTAGCATCAACGCCATAGTTTAGCCAAATGCGATTACTGCCCAAGTGAACCTACGATTTCTGATTATTCAGAATTACAGCTTTAGCTTTTGACCCGACTATTCCACTTCAACGAAGCTTCATCCTCAGTTTTTGCCGCCGGACCTTGTGCGCCACACGCGCAATAAACCACAAGTTCATAACAATCATTGCTGTCCTCAAATAGTGATTCAACGATTTCCATATCTGAGTCACCACAAAATGGACAGGGTAAAAAGTAATCTTTAGCTTCTATTTTTTTGCTGCTCACATTACGGGTAATTTAAACTGACTAAGCAAGTAGAGTTGTCGGGAAATAAAAACTGCGAACAGCAACATATTGCTTTCCATCTGAATGATTTTCAAGCTGCCACCAAGTAAAAGTTCCATAAACCTGCGGCTGTGAGCATCAAGTGGTCATCAAAATCCACAATCCGGTTGCGATAAACCACACTGACCGCGTTGTAGCGCTTGACTCCAGCAAAAGCATTTTCACAAATAACACGTGATTGACTCAAGCAGCGATTCTCTTGTTTTTGCACTTCACTCAATGCTCCTCCTCTAGGTTTCTTGTGTGGCAGATGGATATTCTCGTACTGGTTTTGCAACCCCTGAAAGCCTAAGTCCACTTCAATCGGGATTTCATCAGGTACATTACTGGCAATATCATCTTGATCGTGAAAGCGCTTGTCATGTAACTTACCTTCCCGTGCCTTGCTTAACACGATTACTCGTTTAGTTTCATCAACTGCTGCCAAATGTTTGCGAGTATGTTGCTTCTTCTTACCGGAGTAATTCAGCGTCTGTTGTTTGGGATCTTGAGGACGTTGAATTGGGCGTTCTGTCCCATCTATCATCACCCGTTTAACCTCAGGAAAGCGCTCTAGATTCGCTGTAATATTATCAAGTTGGCGTTCCGGCAACATCATTATCTTGCCTAACGCTGCTTCTAAAACTGGCACTCAACGGTGCATCCATTCATGTGCTTGAGAACGGTGCATTTCAAAGATTACTCCCGCCAAATCGAACGTTGGGTAGCACTTGAAGTAAAACAAGATAAAAAATAGTTTTGCTTGAGTTGTCTGCAATCGAGCTTTTCGTCCTCCACCAAGCGCGCGTTGGCGTGGCTGGGTCTGACGTGTCTGCTCGTACACCTCGCGCTCACTTTGGCATCAGCGCTTCAAAGGCTTTTTGATTCAATCCGGTTAATGCCCTTAATAGCCGCTCTTGCCTCAGCACTCGCTCGATGTCTAACATTGTTTTTTCCTATAAATCCTTTCTATTCTCGCTTATTTCCCGACAAGTCTAGTATACAGCGTGAAGTATTATCACCGAGTAAATAATCTTGCTACTCCACTACCAAGTAGATAAAAGACGAACACCAAACCTGTTTGAATCAGATAAGTCACGAGTAGAGACTGATATAGTTGGCGATTCTGTTGCTGAAATAACCTGTTCCACAAGTACCACTTACCTTGAATATAAGCGGCGGTGAAGAATAAAGATAATGCTGGAACGCTCCATAAGGGAAAATTAGCAAAGCCCATATAACTAGCGCTTGCCAGCAATCCAACTCCTAACAATCCTTTAATAAAATTCATGATATTTTTGTCTGATACTCTCGGTATTGCTTATCTTTATTCTCCCAATACTTCTCTACGGTCTTTTTGGCGATTGCCGCCTGCTCTAACTTCACCCCCTGCTCGGCTACTAATCGCTCTTTCACCCGCTTCCGCAAGTCTGAGACAATTAGGCCGTTAGTCTTTCGAGTCTGCGCCCAGTCTAGTATTGGCTCAGAGTAAGGGCTTTCGTTCAGATATGCTCCATTGAGGATCTCTGACAAATTATAACCGCGCAGTTCCTCAACCCAGTGATAGATAAACTTTAAATCGCCGTCTTTCTCCTCTAAGTTTTTGTTAGGATTGTAGATACGGAATGTATCAGACAAAGGATTTGTTACCCCTGCTTGCATCTGCCATTGCCAATTGTCAATCGCTAGATCCCCATCGACTAAGTGCCTCATATAATGCTCTGCGCCGTGATGCCAGGAAATGCCACAGTTAATGCACAGGAAAGTGGCGCACATCGCTCTCATCCGAAAATTCATCCACCCCATTGTTTTGAGTTGCCGCATCGAAGCATCTACCAAGGGAAAACCTGTTTGTCCCTCCTTCCAGGCAATAAATAACTCCTGCTTCTCCTCACTTAATTCGGCAGGTAAGTAATACTCGTCAAACTCTGGGTAACGGTTGGTATCTACTAACTCTGGATGGAAGTACAGCCGTTGAGTAAAACTATCGTGCCAGCGCAGGCGATCTCGGAAAGCCTTGAGCGAAAACTGAGCTTTGAGATTGCTGGCTAATTCGGCGGCTTTAGCTTTGGTACTTTGGTAGACTTGGCGAACAGAAATAGTGCCAAAAGTCAGATGAGGTGATAGGTGGGACGTAGCACCCTGCTGAGTTAACCAAGGGCGCGAGATTTTCCAATGATACCCCTGGAAGCGAGAATTTAGAAATGAGTCTAATGTAGCGATCGCCTGTGTCTCGCCGCCACTGAAATAAGTATTATCTGTTTCCCAGAATTGGCTATACTTTTGCTTCAACTGACTGAAAGTAAGCTGAGGAATGTCAAGCTGAAGCTGAGGCGTGGTAATGCTTTCTGGCGTTGAATGTAGAGGTTGCCGCAGGTAGGTGTAATATTCGTTAAACCACTCATCGCGGCGATCACTATCGGTTTGTAGAAAGTTGTTTAGCCCTTGGTAGTAATCGAGATTATGTTGGCGGTAAAAATCTATGATTTGGCAATCACGCTCAATGCCGTACTGCACCTGCACGTCATGGTTGAAAAACAG
>CAJQOK010000358.1 GCA_905479905.1 uncultured Aliterella sp. | reverse complement strand
CTGTAACGTTCTTCGCCCTTTGAACTTGAAGGCTTGTAACGATCTTCGTTATTGTAGCGATCGCTCTTTGGACTATAACGTTCTTCGCCCTTTGAACTTGAAGGAGTATAACGATCTTCGTTATTGTAGCAATCGCTCTTTGGTTGTCCTACGTTAGGCAAACTGATTTTAAAGCTTTTGGGAGATTTTTGACGATCTGTTCCATAGCCGTTATTTGTGGGATTTTTTAAGACAGGTTTAGATCCACCGTCACTCCCAATCCTCGGTTTACCAGAAATTATCTTTTTATGAGGTTTATCAGCCATTTGTTTTTGTTAATTTAGATTCTGGCAAGCCGAATCAATAGTAGTTTATAGAAATTAGAAAGTTATTTTAGTATCTAAAGATTGATTTAAGGAATCTTTCGATGTATATTTATAATCTTTTCATATTTGCTCAATGGCTTTTATTTTAGCCCTCAAAAGCATAAAAGTGTTTTGGTTATAAGCTTTATAGCTTTTACTTTTTTACTTGCGCTTCCTGCAAGTTTAGTTTTTGCAACAATTGACTCAATCGCGGGAAATTTGTCAGATAAAGATAACCAATTAAGGTTTCTAGGCTAGTAGCCCGTCCATAAATTTCGGCATCTACTCGTTTTGGTGGGCGGTTAGCCGCATTGCGCCCCCGGCGGACAATTTCAAGTTCTGTCGGGGTTAAACAATCGCGCAAACATTCTAGTTGTAGTGCTTGACTTTCAGCGCGTACTTGAGCTACTACCAATTGGTGGTAGGCGTAAGCAGTTTTTGGCGGCAATAAGTAGTTTGTTCTAATATAAAGCTCATATACCGCATCACCTATATAAGCTAAAGCTGCTGGGGAAACTTGTTGGATTTGTGCAAGGCTCATTGGTGTCATCACCAGCCTTTGTAAAGATTGGGTTGCTAATTCTTCCTCCTCAATCACAAATTATGTATTCCTCTATTAACTTTTAGATTAGCAATAACTCTACTAAAGGTACTGTTACTTATTAGTGTGTTACCTGTTATAGCTGTACTTGACTATGATGGCGCGATCGCCAAGTTTTGGTGACTAACTACAGTTATCTTCACAATAACAACACAAAAATTAAGCTATCCAGATTAAAAAATCGGATAGCGGGTAATTGGTTTTTGACGTGAGAAGTTTTACGCCTGCTTAGTATTTTCTAAAGCTACAGCTACACTTGGGCGCAAAGATAAAAATTGTTCTAAGCGTACCAGCTTAACGGTCTGCGTCACACGGGCATTAGTGACAATTTGCAATGTCCCTCTACTTTGAGCAAGTTTTGCAAGTTGCACTAAAGCGCCTAAGCCAGAACTATCAACAAAATCAATTTGAGAAAGATCCAAAATAATATGTATGGGCCCTTCTTCTATATATTTGCCGATAACCTTGCGAAATGTTGGTTCAGAAAAAGCATCTAACAACCCTGTGAGGCGGAATAGCTGGTAGTTATCCTTGACTTCACGAGTACCTCTTAGGCTAACAGTTAGGTTTAATGGTTCAGCGATAATACTCTCCTCGCGGTGTCATTCATCAAGTTGAGGATTAAGTATAAGTTTTTTTTTGAGGTATTGTCTACCGTTGAAAGAAAGAAAGACCTAACTCAAATTTATTAATAGACATAGGCAAAGTTTGTCTGTTGCTTGTGTATAGGGAACGCTAAACTAACTTTAAGAGTAAACCAAAATTATTGCCGCTCTTAAGCATCAATTAAACGCTAAAATTATTAACTAAAATTAACAATGTCTAACTCTCATCACCAACCATCACCCAAGGATGGCTTAGACTTGGGTTTACTGACGATTTCTTGTAGTACCTTACTACAACTAAGCACTGCACCAGTATTAGTGGCGCTGGTAGCAGGAAAAGCCTTAGAGCCTATTTTAAGCGCAGCTTCGATCGCCAGCGTAGAAGTGTTTAGAGGTGAGTTACTGCCTATTCTGCCTTTTCCAGAAAAAAATGCTTAGTAATAGCCTAGTTTCACAAGTGGTAACAAAATTTTGTTGTTTGTGAAACTACTTTAATTGGAATTAAACCCTAAAATTGTTAGATTATTCCCGGCTTTACCCGAATAGATACTTATGAGTTCGCTTCTCCACTCGTCTGATGAAGTATTAGGTGTTACCATCTCGCCCATCGATCTATTTTTGCGCGATCGCCTCCAAATAGTAGAAGACTTGTGGGAGTCGGTAATTCGGCTTGAATGCGGTCAAGAATTGGTCGATCTTTTAGGAAAACTGCGAGATTTGTGTTCCCCCGAAGGACAAGCAAACAACGACGAAGCGTCGTCTGTCACTAAATTAATTGCCCAATTAGATTTTAATGAAGCAATCCGCGCTGCTCGTGCTTTTGCTTTATACTTCCAGCTAATTAATATTGTCGAGCAGCATTACGAACAGCGCCAACAACTTCTTAACCGTTTTCCCCAAAAGTCTCAACAGATTTTACTTGATTCAATATCAGAAGAACAGCAATTTGTCAATGGGGGAGTAGGCGCAAATTTATTAGAAAAAAATTGGCAAGCTATTCATAACGAACCTCAAGATCAGCGTACATTTGCGACGTTGTTTCCTTACTTGCGCGAGATGAATGTGCCACCCCAGCACATTCAAAACCTCATTGACCAACTAGATATTCAACTCGTATTTACAGCGCACCCTACAGAGATTGTTCGCCATACAATTCGCGATAAGCAGCGCCGGATGGCGAAATTGTTTCAGCAACTCGACCAATTAGAAGAAGGTAAAGCAATTGTTGATGAAGCAAGTTCTTGGGAAGCGGCGGAATTAAAAGAGCAGTTGACCGAAGAAATCCGTCTGTGGTGGCGTACCGACGAACTGCATCAGTTTAAGCCAGCAGTTTTAGATGAAGTAGAATATGCTTTGCACTACTTCCAAGAAGTTTTATTTGATGAAATTCCGAAGCTATATCAAAGTCTCAAACACTCTATTGCTCAAAGCTTTCCGCGTTTAAATCCCCCTAGCAAAAACTTCTGCAAGTTTGGTTCGTGGGTAGGTTCTGATCGCGATGGCAACCCGTCAGTAACGCCCGAAGTTACTTGGCAAACAGCCTGTTATCAAAGGCAGATGGTATTAGAAAAATATATCAAATCTGTTAAACGCCTGACAGATTTGTTAAGTTTATCTTTGCATTTGAGTGATGTTTTGCCCGACCTACTGGAATCGTTAGAGCAAGAACAATCGCAGATGAACGAGGTTTATGAGGCGCAAGCTTTGCGTTATCGTCAAGAGCCTTACAGGTTGAAGTTGTGCTATGTACTGAAAAAATTAGAAAATACGCGCGATCGCAATGCTAGTTTATCTAGTACAGACTTAAGGCAAAAAGTAATCAGTATTGATGCCAAAGGAATTTATCATACCGATAGTGATTTTTTAGCAGATTTAGGGTTAATTCAAAGCAATCTCAAAGAAACGGGCATTAATTGCCGAGAATTAGATAACTTGATTAGTCAAGTAGAAATTTACGGTTTTACCTTAGCTCACTTGGATATTCGTCAAGAATCATCCCGCCATGCTGACGCGCTCAACGAAATTTTAGAATATCTGCAAATACTACCCCGTCCTTACCACGACTTGTCAGAAGCCGAGCGCGTAGTTTGGCTATCAGGGGAATTGCAAACTCGCCGCCCTTTAATACCTTCAGAATTGCCTTTTTCTCCAGCTACAAATGAGTTGATTCAAACCTTTCGTGTAGTGCGAAGCTTGCAACAAGAGTTTGGCGTTAATCTTTGTCAGACTTACATTATCAGTATGAGCCGGGAATTAAGCGACTTACTGGAAGTGTTGTTATTAGCTAAAGAAGCCGGACTATTTGACCCCGGTACAGCCACAGGGACGCTGCAAGTAGTACCGTTATTTGAAACGGTAGAAGACTTACAACGCGCCCCTTCAGTAATGAAAAAACTGTTTGAGATGCCATCTTATCGCGCTTTATTAGCTGGTGGTTATGCCTCAAAGGGACATAGTTTTGACTTACAAGAAGTAATGTTAGGCTACTCCGACAGCAACAAAGATTCAGGCTTTTTGAGTAGCAATTGGGAAATCCATAAAGCTCAAAAAGAACTCCAAAAAATCGCTGAGGAGTACGGGGTACATTTACGAATTTTTCACGGGCGCGGTGGCTCTGTAGGACGGGGTGGAGGGCCAGCTTACGAGGCAATTTTGGCGCAACCAGGCAATAGTATTAATGGGCGAATCAAAATTACCGAACAAGGAGAAGTATTAGCTTCTAAATACTCCCTGCCGCAATTAGC
>CAJQOK010000357.1 GCA_905479905.1 uncultured Aliterella sp. | reverse complement strand
GCCCCTAACATCTTCTCAACAATCTTGGTCTGGACTTATAGAAACCTACCGTCCTTACCTGCCTGTAACCGATAAAACCCCTGTTATCACCCTCTTAGAAGGAAATACGCCTTTAATTCCCCTGCCAGCTATTCAAGATCGCATCGGTAGACAGGTGCGCGTTTGGGCAAAGTATGACGGTTTAAACCCAACTGGAAGCTTCAAAGATCGGGGTATGACTATGGCAATTTCTAAGGCAAAAGAAGCCGGAGCAACCGCCGTAATTTGTGCGAGTACCGGAAACACCTCCGCCGCCGCCGCCGCCTACGCCAAACGCGGGGGAATGCGCGCTTTTGTACTAATTCCTGAAGGTTATGTAGCTTTGGGTAAGTTGGCTCAAGCATTGCTATACGGAGCCGAGGTATTGGCAATTAAGGGCAATTTTGACCAAGCGCTAGAAATAGTCCGCGAGATGGCGACTAATTACCCGGTAACACTGGTAAACTCGGTCAATCCTTACCGTTTGGAAGGGCAAAAAACCGCCGCTTTTGAAGTGGTGGAAGTTTTAGGGGATGCTCCAGATTGGCTGTGTATTCCGGTAGGAAATGCCGGAAATATTACCGCCTACTGGATGGGATTTTGTGAATATCATGCCGCCTCTAAATGTACTCGCTTGCCGCGTATGATGGGCTTTCAAGCGGCGGGAGCATCGCCTTTAATTACCGGAAAACCTGTAGCAAATCCCGATACTTTAGCCACAGCAATTAGAATTGGTAATCCCGCGAATTGGCTTAAAGCGATCGCAGTTAAAGAAGCAAGCCAAGGCGAATTTAATGCTGTTACTGATGAGGAAATATTAGCTGCTTATCGATTGTTGGCATCAGAAGAAGGGATATTTTGTGAGCCAGCAAGCGCCGCCTCGGTAGCAGGAATGCTAAAGGTTAAAGACAAAATTCCCACCGGAGCAAAAGTTGTCTGCGTTTTGACAGGAAATGGCTTAAAAGATCCTGATACAGCTATTAAGCACAGTCAAAACTCTTTTCAGCAAGGTATCGAGCCACAAATTGAGGCTGTTGCTAAAGCAATGGGATTTTAGGTTATTTGTTATGGCGCAGGGGAGGGGGAAAGTTTATTTAGTCGGTGCGGGGCCAGGAAATGTTAATTATTTAACTATTCGAGCGCAGCAACTATTAATTAAAGCTGAGGTGTTAGTTTATGATGCTTTAGTTGATAGTCAATTGTTGCAGCAAGTACCGCCCGAATGTCACAAAATTGATGTGGGTAAGCGCGGTGGAAAAAGTAGCACGCCGCAAATCGAGATTAATCAGTTATTGGTAGAACATTGTCAGCTAGGGAAACAAGTAGTCAGGCTTAAAAGTGGAGATCCGTTTATTTTTGGGCGCTGCACTGCTGAAATAACGGCACTTAAAGGTAGTAATTGCGATTTTGAAGTAGTACCGGGAATATCCTCAGCTTTGGCGGCTCCTTTGTTACTGGGCATTCCGCTAACAGATCCGGTGCTTAGTCGCTGTTTTGCTGTGTTTACGGCTCATGAGCCAGACGAATTAGACTGGGAAGCTTTGGCGCGTATTGACACTTTAGTAGTTTTAATGGGAGGGCAACATTTAGCAGAGATTGTCGCTCAATTAGAAAGGCATGGAAGATCGCCCGTAACACCAATTGCGATCGCCCGTTGGGTTAGTTCTTCCCAAGAACGAGTCTGGACAAGCGATTTAGCCCATATTGTTGCCCAAACTACAGAAATTTCTTTAACTCCTGTAGTGATGATAATTGGGGAAGTAGTCAAGTTACGCACTTATCTTCAGCCTTCATTGCTTCCCCTAGCTGGAAAAACAATTTTAATTACGCGCTCGGTAGGACAATCTAGCCAATTTAGCCAATTATTACAGCAACAAGGCGCTAAAGTTATCGAAATGCCAGCCATTGCTATTATCCCGCCTTCTAGTTGGGAAGCATTAGATCGGGCGATCGCACATTTACTAGAATATGATTGGTTGATTCTAACTTCTGCTAATGCGGTAGATTATTTTTTTGAGCGGTTAGCAACTCAAAATAAAGATTCTCGTGCTTTATCGGGATTAAAAATTGCTGTAGTTGGCGAAAAAACTGCCCAAGTTCTCAAACAATACGGTTTAAAGCCTGACTTTATGCCGTCGGAATTTGTCGCCGATGCGATCGCAAGTCACTTTCCCGAACCTTTAAAAGGTAAAAAAGTGCTATTTCCTAGGGTAGAAAGTGGGGGAAGGGAAGTTTTAGTTCAGCAATTGAGCGCTAAAGGCGCAGAAGTAGTCGAAGTAGCTGCTTATCAATCTACCTGTCCCGATAACTTCGATCCCATTGCTTTAGAAGCATTAAAACAGGGTACGGTAGACGTGCTAACCTTTGCTAGTTCAAAAACTGTCAAATGCTTTCATCAACTTCTAAGAAACTGGGGAGGCGTTGATTTAGAGCGTGTTTGTATTGCCTCTATTGGCCCGCAAACTTCAAAAACTTGTCAGCAATTGCTAGGAAAAGTTGACGTAGAAGCTACAGAATATACTCTAGAAGGTTTAACTACTGCAATTGTCCAATGGGCTGATGAAAAGTAAAATTAATCGTCGCTTAATTGGCTTAACCGGAGGCATCAGTACGGGCAAAAGCACCGCCAGTAAGTATTTAAGGGCGAAATATAAATTGCCAATTTTGGACGCGGATATTTACGCTAGAAACGCCGTTGAAATTGGTTCAGTAGCCTTAAATGCGATCGCCTCTCGTTACGGTGCAAATATATTGTTAGCCGATGGTAGTTTAAATCGGCAAGAGTTGGGAAGTATTATTTTTGCCGATATCCATGAGCGTCAGTGGTTAGAAAAGCAAATTCATCCTCTGGTGCGCGATGCTTTTGTACAAGAAATTGATAACTCCCCAACAGAGTCAATAGTGCTTGTCATCCCGTTACTATTTGAAGCGGCGATGACAGATTTAGTTACCGAAATTTGGGTAGTTTATTGCCACCCATCACAGCAACTAGCAAGATTAATGCAGCGCGAAAGCTTAACAGCAGCAGCCGCTCAAGCTAGAATTAGTAGCCAAATGCCTCTAGAGGAAAAATGCGATCGCGCTAATTTAGTTTTAGACAACTCCTCAAGAAAAGAATCCTTATTCAACCAAATAGACGCAGCAATGCTTAATCCTCCGCTTCCCCGCCAATTACCACATCCCGAATCCGCAAACTAGGGCCGCCGCAACCCACAGCAAGCCCATTTTGTCCACCTTTACCACAACCGCCGGATTCATCCCAGTAAAAATCGTCTCCTATCCCTTCAATATCTGCCAAAGTTTGAAAGACATTCCCAGACAACGTAACGTCTTTTACAGGCTCCGCTATCTGTCCATTGCGAATCATCCACGCTTCCCCAGCACTAAAGGTAAACATTTCGCCGTTAGTCATTCCCCCTAACCAATTACTCGCATAAACACCTTCTTCAATATCGCTAAATAAGTCAGCTACAGGCGTTGTCCCCCGCTCGATCCAAGTATTAGTCATGCGGACAATGGGCGCATAGTGATAGTTGAGACACCGAGCATTTCCCGTAGGCGCTTCGCCTAACTTCCCCGCCGTCTCCCGCGAATGCAACCTACCAACTAATACGCCATCTTTAATTAGTTGCGTTGTAGTTGCAGGAGTGCCTTCATCGTCATATAAAAAGCTGCCGCGATGACCTGGAGGAGCCGCACCATCAAATATTTGCAGTTCTTTAGGTCCAAAGCGCCGTCCTAGGCTCATAACTTCGAGCAAATCGGGGTTTTCGTAAGCCATATCAGCCTCAGAAAGATGACCAAAAGCTTCATGAACAAATAAACCCGTCAAAATTGGATCGATAACTACGGTGTACGTATTGCCTTTAACTGCTGGCAAAGATAGCGCTGCAACGGCTCTTTTTGCTGCACTAAAAACTTACGATTCCAAATTCGTCAAGTCTTCGTAAGCCTTGCGAGAGCCAAAAGTTTCCCGCCCAGTTTGTACGGTGTCGCCATTACGAGCGGTTGCGGCAAAACGCATCTCCATATCTACCCACGATTGCTCGATTAATGTTCCTTCTGATGTTGCTAAAACTACTCTTTGCACCGTGTCGCCGTAGCGGACAGAGGTTGTAGTAACTTGAGCTACACTTTTGAGAATTTCACCATAGAAGTCGCATAATTCTTTTTTTGCCGCCAAAGAAACATGGCGCGGATCGGTTCCCGTCAAAGGGACAAAACAAATATCTTGGTAGGGGGCAATTTCCGCTAATAAAGTTTCCGAATCCCCCACAATCCGGGCGGCGGTTACAGCTTCTTCAATTCGATCTTCAATGGTGGCAAGTTCGTTAAAGCTGCTTAATCCCCAACCACCTTTATAACAAGCGCGAATTTGTCCGCCAATAGATAAACCTTCGCTGAGGGTTTCTATTTTGTCGCCACGCCGTAAAATATCTGTCCCTTCTGCTTCCTCTAGACGAATAGCTAAATAATCTACTCTAGAGCGATAACGGGAGATTAAGTCGGCAAGCAAGTTTTGGGCATCAACAACCGCGATCGGCATAAAAGTAGCCAAAAATAGTAAACTGACTCTATTTTGCAACGAATCTGGCAGTAGTTGTTACTAAAAACCTAAACTCTTAATTTTCTGCTCGTTCTCTTTGGCTGATAAAATTAATTTTCACGTCGTTGAGGGCTGAAAACCATTGATGTTATTGAAATTGCGGCAACAGCCGAGCTTACTATTAGTTACAAAAGTAGCAAGTATTTTTTTTATTATTTGTCTAATATTTATCCTCCATCGCTACTACACTTTTTACGCTTCTTTTGATCAAGGCATTTTTAATCAGGTATTTTGGAACGGTACTCACGGAAGAATGTTTCAAAGTTCCCTTTCTTCTAGTCTTTCTACTAATGTCGTTCACAATGGCGAAGTTCCAGAGGTGTTTTATCACCGTTTGGGGCAGCATTTTACCCCCGCTTTACTTCTATGGCTGCCGCTTTACCTCTTATTTCCTTCTCCTGCTACTTTGGCAGTTTTGCAAGTAATTTTAATTACGGCGGCGGGGTTTGTTCTCTACGGGTTAGCCAGACACTATTTAGAAGCACCCCTATCGGCGATGATTTGTGTCAGCTTCTACGGAGCTAATGCAGTAATTGGCCCTACACTGTCCAATTTTCACGATCTAAGTCAGATTCCCTTATTTGTATTTGGGTTGCTGCTGGCGATGGAAAAACGCAAATGGCGGCTCTTTTGGCTGCTTGCAGTGTTAATCTTAGCCGTGCGGGAAGATAGCGGGGTGGTGCTGTTTAGTATTGGTTTTTATTTAATTTTAAGCAAACGCTACCCTCGTTTGGGGCTAATGGTTTGCACTCTTAGCCTAGGTTATATGCTGGTGCTGACTAATGCGATTATGCCGCTCTTTTCTGACGATATTTCCCGGCGGTTTATGATCGAACGCTTTGGACATTTCACCGACAAGGAAGAAGCGACTACTTTAGATATTATTTGGGCAATTGTTAGTAAACCGGGGCAGTTGTTGGTACAGTTATTTTCACCTTTTGCCACCAAAGTTAAGTATTTACTTGGTCATTGGCTACCTTTAGCTTTTATCCCGGCGGTTTCTGGCTCGGCTTGGCTAGTGGCGGGGTTTCCATTGCTGCAAATCTTTCTCCAGCAAGGAGAATCAAGATTAGCAATTACAATTCGCTATGCTTTAACGGTAGTTCCTGGGCTATTTTATGGTGTAATACTTTGGTTAGCGCATCACCCAAAACAATTTAAGCCATCTTTTCAACGTTTTTGGACAGTTTGCATTGGTTTGTCCTTAATATTTACTCTGACTTCAAACCCTAGTCGGACTTTTTATTTTATCATTCCCGACTCAATTCAACCCTTGGTATATGTTTCTTTGCCTCAACAATGGCATCATGTCGCCCAGGCGCGTAAGCTTTTAGCCCAAATTCCCGTTGGTGCTAGTGTATCAGCATCTACTTACCTTGTTCCCCCGCTTTCGAGTCGCCGAGAAATTTTGCGGTTTCCGGCGCTGCAACTGCGTAATGATGAAAATAAAGTTGTAAGTATAGAGTATGCGATCGCAGACCTTTGGCAATTACAACAATACCAAGCCGCCTTTAAGAGCGATCGCCAATTATTAATAGATTATAGGGCGATAATTAATCAACTTTTAAGCGATCGTCAATACGGAATTATTGATTATGCTGATGGTGTAGTATTGCTCAAAAAAGCCGCATTATCTTCTAATCAAGCCCTAGCCGATTGGTTAGCCTACCAAAAGCAACTCAAAGAAACCAATCAGCCTTAATCTTTTAGATTACCAATTACCAATTACCCATTACCAATTACCAATTACCAATTACCCATTACCAATCACCAATTACCAATTACCAATTACCAATTACCCATTACCCATTACCCCAAATCAATATATATTTAGAAATATTTGCAGGTTTATGGTCGATGAAGATTTTGGTACTGACGTGGGAGTTTCCACCGCGAATTGTAGGCGGAATTGCTCGCCATGTAGCAGAATTGTATCCAGAAATTGTCAACTTAGGGCATGAAGTCCACTTAATTACTGTAGAGTTTGGCGCAGCACCCAGGTACGAATTAGTAGACGGGGTAAAAGTACATCGCGTTGGCGTTGCTGCAAGTAATGACTTTTTCCATTGGATAGTCAATTTAAACGACAGCATGGGTAATCATGGCGCTAAATTGATGTTGGAAGAAGGTGGTTTTGATTTAATTCATGCTCATGATTGGCTAGTAGGAGACGCGGCAATTTCTCTCAAGCACAACTTTAAAGTCCCACTAATTGCCACTATTCACGCTACTGAATTTGGGCGATACAATGGGCTTTACAACGCGGAGCATTACTACATTTGTGGCAAAGAAAGGCTACTTGCTTACAATGCTTGGCGGGTAGTTGTCTGTACAGAATATATGCGCCGTGAAGTAGCAAGAGCGCTACATAGTTCTTGGGATAAAGTAGATGTGATTTATAACGGGATTAGAGCCGAAAAAAAACAGCATCAAACAGATTTTGACTTCTGGAATTTCCGCCGGAACTATGCAAGCGATCGCGAAACTATTGTCTACTATGTAGGGCGGATGACCCATGAAAAAGGTGTTGCGGTATTAATCAATGCTGCTCCCAAAGTTGCCGCCGCAATGGGCGGTGATGTCAAATTTGTAATTATTGGTGGCGGTAACACTGACAATTTAAAACGCCAAGCTTGGGATTTAGGAGTTTGGGACAATTTTTATTTTACGGGTTTCATGTCTGACGAAACTTTAGACAAATTTCAAACTGTAGCAGATTGCGCGGTTTTTCCTAGTTTGTATGAACCCTTTGGGATTGTAGCTTTAGAAAGTTTTGCCGCCCGTGTCCCTGTTGTAGTTTCCGATACGGGAGGTTTACCGGAAGTTGTACAACATACAAAGACAGGGATTGTCACTTATACAGGCAATGCTGATTCTTTAGCTTGGGGAATTTTGGAAGTATTAAAAAACCCTGGTTATAAACAATGGTTAGTAGACAATGCTTACCAAGACTTAACGCAGCGCTTTCAATGGCAAGACTTAGCACAGCAAACAGTAAGGGTTTACGATCGCGTATTACAAGAAAAGTCACAAACTGCTTGGTAAGATGCACCCAAATTTCGCAAAAAGGCGATTAGTTGGTCAATTTAGTTGTTCAATAGTGCCAGTTACCCCTTGACTACTTAGATATTGCTGCATTTCTACAGCCTTGGTGCGATCGCCAAAAGCTCCCACTTGCATCAACACTTTACCATTATTAAAAGTTCTAAAGGCTCCCGGCACAAGGGTTCGCACTTGGTCTTGTTGGCTTTTGCTATCGGCGGCTACTACTACCCGATAACGCAAACCTAGGCTTGTTGCTTGAGTTGGCGGTAAGGGCGGACTACCATCAATAGCAACGTTAGTATTTTGTACCACAGGTACTTTAGGCAATTTACGACTATCACCAACGGGAATATTGCCCCCAGGTACGGGTAACAGGTCTGCTTCGATAATTTGGGCAGATTGCAATACAGGTAGATTGTTGTCTATCGTTGCTGGTGGGTTAATTTGGTCTGAGACAATGGGGGGTGGGGGAATATCAATTTGGGGAACACTAGCAAGATCGCTACCTTGAGCAACCCTTGTTGTAACTTCAACAACTGGGACGGGGCTAAGTTTTTCTGGTGGCGGTACGATAATTTCAATGCTAGTAGAAGGGATTGGCACTCTTGGGGTTGTAGGTAGCTGTCTAACTCCCAAAGGCGGTAATAGAGTTGTCCTCCCTAGGGGCGCTACTACAGGTCTAAGGGGCTGATTGCTAACGCTGGGAACATTTTGGGCAATTTGGGGTTGAGTTGGGTTTATTGTGCCGCTCAAGTCTAAATTACCGCTAATGCGATCGCCCTCTAGTTGATTGCCAAAAGCTACCAATAGCTGCTTTGAAGCGCTGCTATTAATATCAAAACGTCCGTTTTGACGAAATACATTTTTTCCAGGTTCAGCTTTTGTGCCTAAATCTGGCTGGCTAGTAGAAATTGCCACTAACCCATCTTCGGTATTTCCTTCAATAATATTACCGCGCAATACCGGGTGTGCATTCGCTTGGGTGATAATTCCAGAGCGATTTTGAATTATGCGATTATTTGTAATGATTGGCGCTGCTTTTTGGGCAATATTAATTCCATATCCAGTTTTTTCAAAAACATTTTCTTGAATTTCTGGCGCTGATGTGCCGTAAATTGTCATCCCATTAGCGTCATTAAGGTAAAAATAATTGTTGCGAATTTTGGGCGCACTATTACCAGTAACAGAAATGCCATCGTGTTTATTGCCCGTAAAAGTATTGTCGCTTACCGTAGGGCTACTCGATTCAATCCACAACCCATAACCACGCGGATTGTTGTTTGTAATTGTCACTCCCGAAACGACGGCATTATTTGCCCCCAACATTGTAATATTTTGCCTAGCAAAGGTACGGCTCATATAAACACCGCCGCCGTTGATAATAATATCGCGTCCCTTTGAAGGGGAATTACCTTGAATCGATACCCCACTTTTGAGAATCAAAGGAAAAGTTTCCCCCGATTCGGCGCTATAAGTACCCGTCGCCAAAACAATTACACTATTATCTCCAGCTACTTGCAATGCTTGAGTAATCGTTTTAAAAGGCGTACCTTCGCTCCCATTACCTGTAGGATTTCCGGCGGGATTTACAAATAGCTGATTTGTAGAGGTAGGTACTTGAGTAATCGAATCAACAGTTTTAAGCGGTGTAGCCAAGCTTAAATCGATACTGCACAATACAGTAGCAGTAGTCAAGCATAATGCCGGAGCAATTAAATAATTACAAGTTTTTACGATTTTAAAAAAATGGCTGGGATGATAGAGGAAATTCATATTACTCCTTTAATCAATTTTTAAATTTACAATTGTGGCATTGTTTAATGACAACAATCTAAAGCTGTTGGTTTCAAACCGATAGAAAGTAGATTGTTTTAGGCTATTTGGAAGCTGACAAGTTATTTTATATTTGTTTTGTTATACCGCCGATGTTAAATAAGATCAAGGGCTAAAAAAGTTGTTATTTCTCCTCTTTATCTGAGGATTTTTATATAGTTTCTGTAGTAAAAATATCCCATCAATATTTGTCAAGGGTTTGTTACAACTTAGAAACAGTAACATTGACTGGTAAGATAAAAAAACTAATGCTTTTGTTTTGATGGTCAACAGACATAACCAAGGAGTACAAGTGCAGGCAAAGGTTTGTCGCATTTTGGATGCCAATCTAGATCGCGCCCGCGAAGGGTTGAGAATTATTGAAGAATGGTGTCGCTTTGGTATCAATAGCGCCCAGTTGACTGATGAATGTAAGCAATTACGTCAAGAATTAGCTAGTTGGCATACTCCCGAACTGCGAGCAGCACGAGATACACCAGGAGATCCGGGGACAGAATTAACCCACCCCCAAGAGGAACAACGCGATAGTATCGAGCAATTATTGCAAGTAAATTTTTCTCGCGCCCAAGAAGCTTTAAGGGTGTTAGAAGAATACGGCAAGCTGTATCATCCAACAATGGGCGGCGCATTTAAGCAAATGCGCTATCGGGTTTATACTCTTGAAAGCCAGTTGCTAGGCTACGGGCGGCAACAAATACTTGCAGAATCGAAGTTATATCTAGTTACGTCACCGAGCGATCGCCTATTTGATATTGTCGAATCGGCTTTGCAAGGTGGATTAACTCTAGTACAGTACCGCGACAAAACCACCGACGATCGCGATCGCCACGCCACCGCCGAAAAACTCTGCCACCTTTGCCATCAATACGGGGCGTTATTTATAGTCAATGATCGCCTAGATATGGCAATGGCTGTAAACGCCGATGGAGTGCATCTAGGGCAGCAAGACGCGCCGATTAGCGTAGCTAGAGAGTTGCTAGGAGCGCAAAAAATTATCGGTAGCTCCACAACGAATCCCGAAGAAATGCAGCACGCCATCGAACAAGGGGCTGATTATATCGGTGTGGGCCCCATCTACGAAACACCTACAAAACCAGGTAAAGCCGCCTCCGGGTTAGATTACGTGCGCTACGCCGCTCAGTATGCAACAGTTCCCTGGTTTGCGATTGGGGGAGTAAATGTAAACAATATTAATGATGTAATTGGAGCCGGAGCCGAGAGAGTGGCGGTGGTGCGGAGCTTGGTTCAAGCCCAGCAACCAACGTTAATAGTGCAGTATTTTTTAGCGCAATTAAATCGCCGTCCATCAATGCGAAGTTTAGCCCCAGACTACTCAGATAATCATGTCTAAGGCGATCGCACTGCAAGTAAATGGCGAAACTCGTACCTGCAATGAAAGTTCCAGCTTACCGGAAGTATTAGCCCAGTTAGGATTTAACCCGCGCCTGGTGGCGGTAGAGTACAACGGCGAAATCCTCCATCGTCAGTTCTGGACAGATACCTTAATTCAAGCAGGCGATCGCCTAGAAGTTGTCACAATAGTCGGTGGTGGGTAAAGGTTGTTCGGTTATCTCCATAGGAAATCTCTCAATAAGATCGATCCCCTAGAAGGATGAGAAACGATAAATTAGAAAGGTAGCCTTAAATGAAAGGTAAAAACTCTATCAAAGAGTTTCTGCTGTTCTGGTGTGGATTGGCAAAGATTCTCTAAAAATCGCAGCCAAAACTAGATGTCCACTACCAACCAACTGTTTTTTAGGAAATCTGTTATGCGTAACAAACTGCTTTCGGCAATCAAACCACTTTTAAAACCTTTATTTGTACTTGGTCTAATCGTTACTTTGGCGTTAGGACACGCTGACGGAGCTTTAGCGGCTCGTGGTAGCGGGGGGCGGATTGGTGGTGGCTCTTTTAGAGCGCCTAGCCGTAGTTACTCCTCTCCTAGCCGTACTTATGCTCCTCCCGGTGGTGGGTATGGCTATGGCTACCCCGGCGGTGGCTTTGGCGGTGGGTTTGGCTTTCCCTTTGTCTTTCCCTTCTTAGGAATTGGTGGCGGTTTCGGCGGTCTGTTTACAATTTTAGTTGTCGGGGCGATCGCTAATTTCTTGATGCAGAGCTTCAGGCGTGCTAATGGTGGCGAAGACGAGGCTCAGTATGGTAGCAATCCCAGTGTTTCAATTAATCGCTTGCAAGTAGGTATGCTGGCTAACGCTCGGCAGTTGCAAGCAGAACTTAACCACATCGCCGAAACAGCCGATACTAACTCCCCTGAAGGACGTGCCGAAGTATTGCAAGAAACCTCTCTAGCTCTATTGCGCCACCCCGAATACTGGTCTTACGCGGCAGGAAATAGCCAAAAAGCGCTATTAGGTGCGGCGGAGTCGCAGTTTAATCGCTTGTCGTTAGCGGAACGGAGCAAGTTTACCGAAGAAACCCTTTCTAATTTCAACAACCAGCTAAAAGGCGCAACTCCTAACAGTTTGCCAGGAGTGGAAGTTGGTGGAGCTTTAGACAATCCAACTCGTCTAATTAGTGAAGGGCCTGGAGAATATATTGTTGTTACCCTGCTGGCGGCAACTTTGGGCAACCTAGAAATGCCGCAAATTAACAGTGCTGAAGATTTGCGCCAAGCACTGCGAGTTTTGGGCGGCTTATCTAGCGATCGCTTACTAGCAATTGAAGTGCTTTGGACACCTCAAGCTGAAGGTGATACTCTAACAGCAGATGACTTGTTAGCTGAGTATTCTGACCTCAAACTTGTATAATTTAAACCTCTAGGTTGAAACTCCTCGTTGCTAAAAAAACGGGGAGTTTTAACTTAGGTGAGGGCGGGTACAGCTTAAATCGATATTAGTAGCAACGGAATAATAGA
>CAJQOK010000356.1 GCA_905479905.1 uncultured Aliterella sp. | reverse complement strand
CTCCGTATTACTACCTATAGTATCTGGATAAGCTTCAGTTTCTGGGCCATTAGCTAGTAATAAAGCCAATTTTCCCGCCTCAATAGTGCCGTTAAAGCAGTTAAATTCTGAGCTAGGGAGATAAAATGCACCGACGGCTTTACCCTTACTTACTTCAATAACTATATACTCCTGTCCGATTTGTTGCGGTTCGGGTGATTGACCATATAAGTAAATACCGTCCTTTTGAGGCAATTTGCCTTTAGGTTCGTAAGTGTTTTCACTTAAATTCTTACCCAAAACTGAAATTTTATACTGCTCAAACCTCGTTAATTCTTTGGTGAACGCTGGCGTAGCCACTCCAGTGAAAATACTTAGAACTATTAGTAAGGTGGCTAAGGGAGCTTTGCTGTGATGCCGTCCTAAAAACAAGTTATCAATATAGTTAAGCATCATCATCGGTTCCTTTTTATATCTAGCTCTAAGCTGGGGGTGGAGGTTCAGCTATGATTACAGCATACCCAATTAGTTAGGCATTATTGATACTTCAAAAGGGATACTTTGCTTTCCGTAAAAAAGCTTAATTTTTTACAAACTTATACGGGGAAAATGCTAAAATAATTAATCATAAAAAATACCTCCTAAGTAATAGGAGGTACGCAAGTTATCTGCTCAAGAATGATATATTTTCAACTTGCAATATACTCTTGCACATTTTCACGACGGCGGCGCAGGTGTGCTAAAGCTTGATGCTCTAACTGACGTACTCGTTCTCTACTGAGATTAAGTTTTTCACCTACTTTTGCTAGAGATAATTCATTACCGTCAAGTAAACCAAAACGCAAGCTTACAACTTCGCGCTGTTGGGTCGTTAACTCGGCAAGTAAAGTATTTATATCGTGACGTAAGGCTTCTTGCGTCATAAAATGGTCAGGCGATGGGCCATCATCTTCTAGCAAATCTTGCAATTCGGTATCTTGGTTATCCCCAACTCGAATATCTAAAGATACTGGTTGACGAGCAAGGTTCAAGTATTCGCGGATTTGGGCGGGTTCTAGTTCTAAAGCCGTTGCTATTTCGTTAGCGTTAGGACTGCGCCCTAATTTTTGTGCTAGTTCACGCTGTACTTTTTTGATTTTGTTCAGCTTTTCGGTAATGTGAATCGGTAGCCTGATAGTACGGGCTTGTTGAGCGATCGCCCTAGTAATTGCTTGGCGTATCCACCAATAAGCGTAGGTAGAGAACTTGTAGCCGCGCAGGGGGTCAAATTTCTCTACACCGCGCTCTAATCCCATAGTACCTTCTTGGATCAAGTCCAAAAATTCCATGTTCCGCTTTTGATATTTTTTAGCGATCGCTACTACCAGGCGCAAGTTCGCCTCAATCATTTTCTGCTTGGCTCTTTTGCCCCGCTTGATAGTTTCTGGCAACTCCGATGCGGCGATATCTACTTTCGTCGCCCATTCCTCAGAAGTTGGTTCCCTATGTAGTTCCTTTGCCAGCACTTCTTTAGCTTCTAGGAGCGACATCATTTGTTGTACTTGCTTGCCGTAAATAATTTCTTGTTCGCGGGTAAGCAGGGGTACGCGGCCGATTTCTCGCAGATAGGTACGAACCATATCTGCTGTGAATTTGGTTTTTTCAGTAGTGGTGTTAACTGTGGGCATTTGTGCGTCGTCAACTCCGTAGACAATTTGGATACTAAAGGGCTAGAACGAAACGGGAAGAAAGACTTATTTATAACTGAACGTTAACTAATTAGTGCTTACACGTACATCCTACAGAAGGTGTAGAGACGCTGGCTTGTTAGGATAAGTTTCCCCTTTGCTTGAGCATAGTTGCTCTGAAACTTGGTTAATCGAAGTCGATATGACTTTATTTTATTACAAATTTAGTTATTTGCACAAGGTTTAAGCAAGATGCGTTGTTGGTCGCTCGTGAATTAGAGAGGAAGTCGCACTTACTTATATATGATGACTTGACTTGAGCTAAAATACGTGCATCAGAGCCACCGGATAACCGTACTGATTATGGCTAACTGATGGCGAGATATTACCAAGGGCTAAAATCCTAGGTCAGCTTGGGCGAGTTGGGCGGCGGCAAATACTTCCTCGTCGGGCTTTTCTTCCCAAGCGACATCGCCAATTTCTGTATAGAAGGTTTGATCGTAAGGGCGTGTCCTGACGACTACAGGCATGGGTACGGCGTGACCGAGAATTAAAGCCTGTTGCTTTGAGTCAAGTTTTGCTAAAACACTACGTAAAGCTTGCCCGCCAGATACTCCGGTAAAAATAGCCTCAATGTCTTTTTCGTCGTTGAGTAAGGCGGTGATTCTCGTACCAATTTGGGACATTACTTCGTTGTCAATCCCTGATGGACGTTGATCTACAACTAATAAGGTGACAAAATATTTCCGCATTTCACGGGCAATAATCCCGAAAATAGTTTGCTTGACAGTAGCAGGATCAAGAAAGCGGTGAGCTTCTTCAATAGTAATCACTAAGGGATGCGGGCGATCGCACGGATTTTTGCTTTGTAAGAATTTCTCGGCTTTGTGGACGTAAGACTGATGGATGCGCCGAGATATGGTATTGGTTGCCAGCATATAGGAAAGCATATTTGACTGAGAACCAAATTCAATTACTACGTGCTTGCCAGCATCTAAAGAAGCCAAAATTTTATCTATATAGTTATGCGGGCAAGTAGTCCGCATATATTTAAGATCCTCTAAGCGGATAAGTTTACGCTGTAAAGCCATGATTGAGGACTTGTTACCTCGCTTCTCTTGGCAAAACATTTCTATTTCCTCGTTACCCATTGCTAAAAGCTGGGTAATCCAAGATTTACCAAACTCGTTACGCAGAATAATGGCATTTTCTAAACTTGCTTCAGACAGGTTTAATTCGTTGCGTACCAGCATGATGTCTTCAACTTCAATTTGGTCGTAACTCAAATACAGGTCTTGGGCATCGCGCACGCCTCGGCGCTTGGTAGAAGCAGGATCGAGGGTGTAAACTTGAACTTTGCCAGGAAATAGCTGGCGCAAGCCTTTAACGGTGCTAAATTGCTTGCCTTCTGATACTGCTTCCCAGCCATACTCTGAGTGCATATCAAAAATTAAATTTACCGCCGCCTGTTTGCGAATAATCCCCGATAACAGTAAGCGAGTGAGAAAAGATTTACCTGTTCCAGACTTGCCAAATACGCCGTTACTACGCTCTACAAAGCGATCTAGGTCTATACATATCGGTACGTCCATGTCAAGAGGTTGACCGATCGCAAAGTTGCGTCTTTGGGGATCGTCTTCCCAACCAAATACCGCTCTAAAGTCTCGTTCGCTGGCATCGTAAACTTGGCTAAAGTGGCTGGGAATAGTTTTGACGGGTAGTAGTTCCATATCGCTGCTACTTTGGGCTTGAAAGGAGCCTAATCCGCTTACACTGTTTGGTTCTTTGCCATTGTTCTTAAAAACTGGTTCCTCCGATTCAGGGGTAAACATCAACATCGGCGTGAGATCGATAGTTCCGTAAGTACCGCTTCCAGCCAAGACTTCGCGCATAAAGTCGTCGCTAGGTAAAGGCGGATTGGCGACAATTCGTGGGCTAGAGGTTCCTAGAGAAACATCCGTTAACATACAAAAGAAACGCGACTTTATACCTTCGACGACAAGAAATTTGCCGACGCGCATATCTTCTACCAAGACATCGGGATGCAAGCGCACCTCTAATCCTTCACTGAGCGATCCTTGTGTAACTGAACCTAATGGCTGTCCCAAATTCATGCGGTTTACTTGCACTGCGTGGGTTATTGGCTTATCTTAGAGCCAATGAGTGCAAGCTGTCAGCCCTTAATAATATTTTTGTACTACTGTTAGCCGCCGGAGAGAGAAAAAGTATCTAAACTTTTTCTCTTTTCTTAATAAACAGCTAGTTTTTACCTAGCAAAGCGCCTCGAAAAACTAAAAGTAATTCTGCAAATCATCGTAGACATACAATAAACCGATAGATTAGTTAGCACTTCACTTCTATCTACAAAGAAGCTTCCCACCCCGCTTATCTGTCACAACTTTGCGGAAGAAGAAACTTAACAGCTTTTTTGATTGCAAGAGTAAGGACAGCCGCGCACTGATGGTATTGTTGGATAAATTTATTAGCTTAGGTTTTTAATGAACTCTAGGAATGGCAAAAAAACTAGCTACTGGTGGCTGCAAATATTGGCGGGGTTAGTTTGTTTGATTTTATTTTCTGGTTGTACTAATTCTAATTCTTTGGCGGCGGATAAAACGCTTACAATTGCCGTAGAAGGGACTTATCCACCTTTTGAGTTTCAAACCGACACGGGAGAATTGCAAGGTTTTGATGTGGATTTGATGAATGCGATCGCCCAAGAATCGGGTTTTAAGATTACTTATCAAAATCTGCCGTTTGCGGGGATGATTCCGGCGTTGCAAGCGCGTACCATTGATGCAGCTATAGCAGCGATGACAATTACCGAAGAAAGGGCTAAGACGGTTTCCTTCTCTCGTCCTTATTTTAGATCGGGACTTGCGATCCTAGCTCGTACTAATGACCAAAGTATTACAGGCTTTGAAAGCTTAAATAATAAGCGGATTTCTGTGCAAATTGGCACGACGGGCGCGCAAAAGGCGGCGGCGATTCCTGGGGCGAAAGTTCGTAGTTTTGACGATGCACCAACAGCGATTAGGGAGTTGCTTAACGGGAATGTTGATGCTTTACTGCACGATGAACCAGTAATTTTGTACGCGATTAATTCGGGAAATGTTGAAGGGGTTAAAGTGGTGGGAAAACTACTTACCGAGGAGTATTTTGGCTTTCCTACTCCTAAAAACTCCCCTAATTTGGCACTAATTGATCGCGGTTTGACAACGCTGTTAGGTAATGGTGTCTACGCCCAAGTTTATCAAAAGTGGTTTGGGGTTCAGCCTCCAAAATTACCGGAAAGATTGCCTTTTCAAACTCAAACTACAACGGGTCAGTCTGCTTTTACAACGATCGCAACTGCAATACCATTGCTGCTACGCGGCGCTGTAGTAACGCTACAACTTACGGCTTTATCAGTAATTTTAGGCTTGATAGGAGGTTCAATACTGGGAATTATCCGCCTTTCTCAGATTTTACCTATTCGTTGGGCGGCTAGAGCTTATATAGATTTTTTTCGGGGTACGCCTTTACTTGTGCAGATTTTTATGATTTATTTTGGCTTACCTGCGATTTCCCAAGAACTCGGTTTTGACTTCAATCTCAATCGTTGGACGGCGGCGGTAATTGCTTTAAGTCTCAATAGTACGGCTTATATTGCCGAAATTGTCCGCGCTGGGATTCAATCAATTGAATCGGGACAATCGGAGGCGGCGGAGTCGTTGGGGATGAGTTCTAACCAAACTATGCGCTATATTGTCTTTCCCCAAGCCTTAAGGCGGATGCTACCGCCATTGGGTAATGAATTTATTAGTATGCTCAAAGATACCAGCTTGGTGGCGGTAATTGG
>CAJQOK010000355.1 GCA_905479905.1 uncultured Aliterella sp. | reverse complement strand
AGCCCAGATGAACCCCAGTTCTATGAAGGTCAGGAAATAACTGGGCAGTCAGCTAAAACATACCGCTTACTGTGGAACTCATTTGAGGCAGAACAGAAAATAGATGGAGCCACTTTCTACCTCAGCAATAAGCTGGGAGTTATCTGTAAAGTTACTGGTTCATCTAAAGCAGGTAAAAAGAAGCTGAGTATATGGGTAACTTTTCCTGGGGATAAGGTAGTCATTCAAGATGATGAAACTTTTTTAACTGAGAAAAGTAATGGTAAACTAGGCTGGGCTTATCAGGAGCTAGATCCAGCTACAACAGAGTCTACAAGCGCTGTAGAGTTATCAAGTGATGAAATAGCTATCGATGCTGTTACAGAAGCCCCTACCCCACAAGATGAACCACTAGAGGAAGTAGCTACCACACCCCAGACTGGGGATAGTTCAGCCACAGAAGTATCGCTATCTAGAGATCAGCTAGTTCAAAGAATAGCTAAGACACCGAATGAGGCTAAGGCATTTAGCGCTACATTGACTAACTTAGGCGGGGCAAAAATGAAACCAGCAGCAATAGTAAAATGGACAAGTCAGCATGATCCTGATGGTAGAGCATGGATGCCTACAGATGCCACTAGAATAACTTGGGTAATGCAAGCAGTAACTAACACACTCTAAGCTATCCCCAAAAATATCCCCAAAAATATCCCCAAGTCAGGGTGTGTATGTATTTGTAAAATATTTCTGAGTTGAGTAAGTAACTAACTAAAATAAAAATAACTAACTACTTCCCGCGCGACAGACACACCCTAAACTATCCCCAAAACTATCCCCAAAATGCTACAATAGTTATGCAGCATTAGTTGCAACTATCCCCAAGCTAGTTAGGGTGTGTTAGAATGGATATAAAGAACCAAAGCGAGAAACTAATGCAAGCCCAAAGTAATGAACCGATGGTTAATGTAGCTGAAACTGAACAAGGCTTAGAAGTACATCTGATAGAGGATCTAGATATGCTTCATGCCATCCTAACCAACTGCGATCGCTTTACTCAGTTAGATAGTACATTCCTTTGCATCCGGGGCAACATGGTAGGGGTATTTGCCTGGATAGGAGAACTTGCTCCAGCAACCTAGGGTATGAAACTACCTTGAGAATATTCTCAAGTGCCTTGTACAACAGCTTTATAAAGAGAATAATATAAATAGTCAATATTAGAGCCAACCTTAGAGCGATCCGAGGTTGGCTTTAGTTTAGATATAAATGTTTAGTATATTTTTAGGTTGTAGCGATCGCGCTAGGGAACTAGGCTAAATGCTAGGCACTTCAGCGATCGCATTCCCAGCATAGTGGCTCAATATCACCTTGGGGCTATTGCCTACTAGCTTGGCTACTTGAGGGATGGTGACACCTTTTTCTAGCAGCATTGTGATGAAAGTATGCCTCGCATTATAGAGGCATCTGTAAGAGCCTAGTGCGCCATCCTTTAGTAGTTGGGGTAGTATTCCTTTGTAAGTCTTCTTGCCTACCTTGCAGCCTTTCCAGACTTGGTTAGTAAACTTGCTGTTATTTATGGGTAAACCTGTAGGAGTCTTAAAGACAAGATCCGATGGTTTTGCATCTGTAGGCTTAATGCCCATCAACAGCGATCGCAAGTCAGCATTTATGGGAAACCTTCTGACTACCCCAGTCTTGGTAGACTTGCGAAGCTTAAGGCTACTACTGTAGCTTTCAGCAAAGGTAATGTAACTGAAGTCAGCGCTGATGTGCTGCCACTGTAAAGCGATCGCTTCCCCAGTTCTACAGCCAGTTAAAAATAGAAACTTAACAAAGTGGGTGTAATGGCAATGCCTAGGGTGGGCTTGGAATGCTGCCAAGATCGCATCTCTTTCTGTGGCACTAAAAGGATCGATATTGTGGCTACTCTTGGGTAGCTTGATGTCAGTAGCCATTTCAGCAAAAGGGTTCACTTCGATCAGCCCAGACTTAGCAGCCCACTTACCACAAGCTGACAGCAAGGTTAACAGCCTTTTAGCTGTATCTGGGCTAGTAGTGGCTACCAGACTATCTCTAATGGCTACTGCCTTGGTTAGCTCTTGGGGTAGCCTAGCGATGTGGTTAGCATATTTTTTAAGGTAGTCTCGCTGATAAGTAGTGATAGCCAACTGGGATCGCTTGTACTCGCAATATTGCACCCAAAGCTGACTTAGGTTTATTGCTTTTGCTGGCACTGCTACCAAGTCATTTAGAGTGACTTCTAGGGGTGTAGTCTTGAACTGGTTGTAGTAGCCTTGGATGGTTTCAGCGATCTTACCCGCGCTAATATCTACCTCCATTTGCCAAGCTAGGCTCTGAAGCCTTTTAAAGTTTTCTGAGGTGTTGTCAAGTCTAGTTGAGATATATCTCTGGCTACCGATGGCTACCGCTCTGGGTAGTCTAAGCCTTAGTTTATTGCCCTTAACTTCTATGCCTACTGTACCTGATGACTGCTTTGTAGTTGATGCCATTTGCCCAAGGATCTTGTGAGATCCTCAGTTCAGCCTGGTAGCCATCTGGTAGCCAAATAGTCGGTAGCCACCCTGGTAGCCACTCTGTTGGTATAGTAAAACAAGGCGACACCCGGATTTGAACCGGGGGATAAAGGTTTTGCAGACCTCTGCCTTACCACTTGGCTATGTCGCCGCTCTTCAATAAGTGCGATCGCTATATTAACAGATTATGCTCCCAAATTACGATGGCTCCCCTACTGGACGAATAATAGCGGGAGTAATTGTTTCTTTTGCTTGAAAAATTGCCTTTAAAGCTTGGTCTAAGGTTTCTGCCATCACAATCCGGTTTTCGTAAGCAACAACAACTCTAACTAAAGTTGGTAAACTATTTTGCTCGGCTTCTAAATAAATTGGCTCTACATATAGCAAAGATTGTTCTATCGGTACAATCAACAAATTGCCTTGAATAGCTCTAGATCCTTGGCGGTTCCATAGGGAAATTTGCTGCGAAATTACTGGATCTTGATTGATTCGCGCTTCAATTTGCTCAGTTCCATAAACTAATTGCTGTTTGGGAAACTCGTAAAGTAACAACTTTCCAGAGTTTTCGCCGTCGGAACGCGCTGCTAACCAAGCAATTAAGTTGGTGCGTTGTTTGGGAGTGTAGGGCAGTAGTAAAATAAATTCTTCAAAAGGCACTTCAGGCAAGCTAGTAATTAAGTAGTAAGGCTCTACTAATTTGGGCTTATTTCCATAAACTTCATTAGGTATTTGCCACTGATCTTCTCGATTGTAAAAAACTTGAGCGTCGGTCATGTGGTAAGTCATTAACCGCTCCGATTGAATATTAAAGAAGTCTACCGGATAGCGTAAATGGCTACGGAGCGTTGCAGGCATAGCGCGTAGAGGCTTGAATAATCCCGGAAATAGCTGCTGCCAAGTAGTAATAATTGGATCAATTGGATCGGCAATATAAAAGTCAACGGAGCCATGATAAGCATCAATCACAACTTTAACGGAGTTGCGAATGTAATTAATTCCTTGACTGCCTCGATCTGAATAAGGATAGCGATCGCTTGTGGTATAAGCATCAACTACCCAGTACAAATAATTGTCTTCTTGCCCTGTTTTGGTATCTGCTACTACTAAATAAGGATCGCCATCGTATTGTAAAAAAGGGGCAATTTCTCGAATCCGTTGATTAATATTGCGCCTAAATAATACTTTGGTGTCAGGCAAAAAGTTTCGCGTTAGTAACATTTGCCAATCGTTTAAGTATCTAGCAAACAAACTTTTGCGCCAAAAGGAACCGATATTAATTCCCCCTCTACCATCGTAAGTGTTGTAAACATTGGCGTTGCCACTGGGATAGTCTAATTCTTTAACTTTAGTCCCTGTCATCACGTAAGTATTAGCTATCTCTCCATAATAAATCCGGGGTTTTCCGATAGGAATACTGGCGCTAATAGCGGCGCTAGAAGTGTTTAGAGCAGTAGCGCCGCCGATATCTTTAATAAAGTAATCAGGCAATCCACTAGGGGCTACAGTGTTTACGGGGCTGAGGGTAAAGCCATAGCCGTGAGTATAAATTAGACGCTTGTTAACCCAGGTTTTGGCTTGTTGCGGTACGGCGTTATAATCTAATTCTCGTGCAGCAATAAAAGTCTGTCGCTTTTGAGAAGCTGTGGAATCAGATTGTAGGGTGTAGCGATCAATATCTGCGTCAGGAAACTTATAGTACAGACGGATTTGTTGTAACTGGCGATTACTATCTAGTAAGGGCTTGCGATCCCATAGGCGGATATTATTAATAGTAAGCTCGTTAGCTTGAATATCTGCGTAAGTTAGCGTGTCTTGAGGATTAAAGGAGCGAATTTCAATATTTTCTAAGTCGAAAGCTTGTCTAGTTAAAGCTATACTCCGTTCTATATAGGGGCGCTCTCTAGCAAGTTCGTTGGGTTGAACGATTAAGCGCTGTACTACTGTCGGCAGGATTAAATCAGTAGCGATCGCCATTGTGGCATAAAGTCCTAATATATAAGCTATAAAACTTGACTTTTTGGCAATAGCACCTGTCAGTAACAATATTGCGCAAGCTATCCCCATTATACTTAGCAGTGTATAACCTCGCAGTTGAATTGCAATGTCTGTATAGCTTGCTCCGTAAGCAACTCCCCGCGTTGAATACAATAATTCGTAGCGACTTAGCCAATAGCTAAAGGCAACTATCAACATCAAACTGCTACCCAAAACGAATAAATGTTGTCGCTGCTGGCGAGAAAATCCGCGAAACCTTCCTTGACTCAAACTATCGGACGATAGTAAATAGGTAATAGCTACAGCAATTAAACCGTATAAACCTAATCCCACTAGCCAAAATTCTCCTAGTCTCCAAATTGGCAGAGTAAATATATAAAAGCTGATATCTTTTTTAAATAAAGGTTCAACACTGTTAAAAGCTGTAGGATGCAGATATTGCAGTAGGTTCGCCCAGTGTGCAGATAGAACTAAACCCATAATCGCACTGAGTAATAGCGCGATTACTTTTAACAATAATTGGGGATATATTAGTAAGGCGATCGTACTGCTCAATAACAAACCAATTGTCAAGCTTTGATTACTTAATTGCTGGCACATTTGCCAGACTGATTCTAGAGTAAATAAGGGCGGAATCGGCGGCGAGATATTCGGTAAGCTAAAGTTAATCGGCTGCCAGTAACTCCAAGCAACTTTGCTGTAGTGAAATAATAATAAAGCTACAAGTAAGTTTAATCCCAGTATTCCCGGTAATAGCCAGTTTAATTTAATAGTGGGCGAGTTCTTTACTCCTAGCAACACCTGCGATTGTTGAGGATACTTTAGTCGCTGGGCGATTTTTAAGTTTCCGA
>CAJQOK010000354.1 GCA_905479905.1 uncultured Aliterella sp. | reverse complement strand
ATATCTGCTACTACAGTTTTTGCTTGTTTGCCTTGGTATTGTTGCTTCATCGATGGCGTAATTCGATAAGGACGACCAATTAAAACCGCCACCCGACGATATATAACCAATGGATGCCAACCATCTTGATCGAATAAAGGTTCCGAAGGGTCAAATAAGCTAAGTAGGCGTAAGGGAACGGCAGAACTACTCATTTCTTCAATAGAGGCGATCGCTACAGGTAAAATAACTAAATCTTTGACTGGTTTTACTGTCTCGCTTCCCCCCTCCGCACGTAATGCCAAGTGAGCAAATCCGCGTTGAAAGTCACTAATCCCATTTGGTTTAGTATAGTTTACCATCGGGTTTGTCCCTTCAGGAAATACCCCCACAGCTTGATTTGCTTGCAATAAATGCAAAGCTTGTTGAAAAAATCCTTGCTGGCGCGAGGGAGCAGCCTCTAAAGGAAAACACCCCAGTCCTGTAACAATTTCTCGCATTACTGGCACTTGTCCCATGTAATGATGACAAGCAAAACGAATTGGTCTTTCGACTGCGGCGATCAAAATCGGTGCATCCATAAAGCTACGATGGTTACTCACTACCAGTACCGGGCTACTTTGGGGTATGCGGTCTTCGTAGTAGCGAAATATTTTCGTGCTTGTAGCTGTTAAGAATCCGTGAGAAATTTGTTGGGGGCTATTTGCCTTAGTCATGCGTTGCAGATGTTAATTCCTTACTTTGACACTATGTATATAAACAATTACCTAGCTAAAATATTTAATTAATTGCACATCTAGATTTAAATATTGCCTGAATACATAGTTTTTGCTCATTATCCAATAACTTAACATTTTTTAATAAGATTGAAAAAATCTTTTAATCCACATAATGGCGCAATTGCTTGCATTGTAATTATTGATTAATAAACTCCCCCTATATCAATGATTACCCTTACAAAAGGTAATAAAAATACATACATACCTATTTTGATATATGATACGTAAAAGATTTTATAATAAATTAAGATTTCATGGATTCTTCGGGTCAAAAGCAAGAAATCTTTGCTATAACAACACCACTTTACTATGTAAATGACTTGCCTCATGTAGGTAGCGCATATCCAACGATCGCTGCCGATATATTGGCACGATTTGAGAGAATGCGGGGAAAATCTGTATTATTTGTTACTGGTACAGACGAACACGGGCAAAAAATTCAACGGGCTGCCGAGAGCAACCACAAGTCACCGCAAGTATACTCTGATGAAATTTCTAGTAGTTTTGTCTCTTTGTGGCAGCAGCTAAATATACAATATGACAGATTTAGTCGGACAACGGCAACCAATCACGAAGCGATCGTTAAAGAGTTTTTTGCACGAGTGTGGCAAAAAGGCGATATTTATAAAAGCCAACAAAAAGGTTGGTATTGCGTTGCTTGCGAAGAATTTAAAGAAGAAAGAGAACTTTTAGGCGACTTTTTTTGCAGCATTCACACCAATAAAAAAGCTGAGTGGCGAGATGAGGAAAATTACTTTTTTCGGTTGTCAAACTATCAAAATAGACTAGAAGAATTTTATCAACAACACCCCCACTTTATCGCTCCTCAAAGCCGCCGCAATGAAGTCTTAAGCTTTGTCGCCCAAGGATTGCAAGACTTTTCAATTTCGCGGGTAAATTTAGATTGGGGCTTTCCTGTACCTATCGATTCTAGTCATACTCTTTATGTTTGGTTTGATGCGCTACTAGGGTACATTACAGCTTTATTAGAACCTGGCGCGGAACCAACTTTAAAAAATGCTTTAGCTAAATGGTGGCCTATAAACTTACATTTAATTGGTAAGGATATATTGCGCTTTCATGCTATTTACTGGCCAGCAATGCTAATGTCCGCAGAATTAGAGCTACCTAAATTAGTCTTTGGGCATGGATTTTTGACCAAAGATAACCAAAAAATGGGTAAAAGTCTGGGAAATACGCTAGATCCCGTTGCTTTAGTAGCAGAGTATGGCTCAGATGCTGTTCGATACTATTTTATTAAAGCAATTGAATTTGGTAAAGATGGCGACTTTAGTAAAACTCGGTTTATTGAAACGTTAAATGCTGACTTAGCTGGCAACTTGGGAAATTTACTAAATCGAACTTCAAAAATGGCGCTAAAGTATAGCTATACTAATGTGCCAAATCTTACGATTGATACTATAGCTGACGATAATCCCTTGAAAATTGCTGGTATGACTTTGGGAGTAGAAGTCGCCGCAGCCTACGAAAATCTAGCTTTTAGCCAAGCTTGCGAACTAATACTAAACTTAGCTCGAATTGGTAATAAGTATATAGATGACCAAAAACCTTGGACTTTGCATAAAGAAGGTAAAAGTCAGGAATTAGAACAGGTGCTATATGCAGTTTTAGAATCAGTGAGATTAGCTGCCTATTTGCTCTCACCAATTATTCCTAACATTGCTAATGATATTTATCAGCAATTGGGTTTTGTCACAAATTTTAACGATAAAAATGACATTTTTGCTACTGCACCATTTTCTATTCATGCTAAATGGGGATTAATAAGTTGCAAGCAGCAATTAGGCGCTCCTCATCCGGTATTTCAGAGTTTGGAACTACATTAAGCAACTTGGTATCCAGCGTACTTTTAGATTTAAGGTCTGTAATAGTATTTTATAATTATTTAAAATGCTTACTATAGAGTAATAATCTAATATAAATATCAAACTTTTTTTCATAAAAACTAAGGCATAAAAATGTTAAATAATTTTGATAAGAGTCCAATTTTTACACCAGAACAAGTTTTAGAAAACCGAGGACGGGTAGCCATTTTTATTGATGGCTCAAATTTGTTTTACGCCGCCTTGCAACTAGGGATAGAAATTGACTACACAAAACTATTGTGTAGGCTAACGGGTGGTTCACGACTACTACGGGCATTTTTTTATACTGGTGTAGATAGAACCAACGAAAAACAACAAGGATTTTTGTTGTGGATGCGTCGCAATGGTTACAGGGTAATTGCTAAAGACTTGGTACAGCTACCAGATGGTTCAAAAAAAGCCAACTTAGATGTCGAAATTGCGGTCGATATGATGGCGTTGGTAGATTCCTACGATACAGCAGTATTGGTGAGCGGCGATGGAGACTTGGCTTATGCAGTTAACGCGGTGAGTTATCATGGCGTAAGGGTTGAAGTAGTTAGTTTAAGAGCCATGACGAGCGATAGTTTAATTAATGTGAGCGATCGCTATATTGACTTAGAACACATCAGAGAAGACATCCAAAAGACATCGCGTTCTACTTACACTTATCGCCCTTTGACTAGCGTGGGATTGATGGAACAGCCCGAAGACGGCACTTTGGATATTATTAAATCATCGGACGACTAAAAGCAAATAGCCTAAAAAAAAGCCAAGATGGAAATATGAATTTTAATTATTATCCATCTTTTAAATGGCTTCTAGCTGCGCCCTTAATTTGCGCGGCTTTACTCTTTGGCTGCAATGGGCAATCGACAAAAGAAGTATCAATAAATACGTCTCCAACTCCCGCAACGCAAAACGAACTGACATTTAATGATGTCACTTTAGAACAAGCAGACGAAAAAGGACAGCCAGTTTGGAAAGTTCAGGGAAAACAAGCAAGTTATAGTCGAGAAAAAAAACTTGCTCAAGTTCAAAAACCATCAGGAGAATTATTTGTTGATGGCAAAGTAGTATACAAAATTAGCGCCCAACTTGCCCAAATAGAGCAAAACGGCAAACAGTTGTTTTTGACTGGTCAAATTGTAGCTACAGATACAGTCAATGGCGTAGTTCTGCACGGTAACGAATTAGAATGGCGACCGAAAGAAGATTTGCTCATTGTCCGCAAGCAAGTTAAGGGAAATTATCAGCAAATTCAAGCTGTAGCAGAAGAAGCAAGAGTAAATAGCCGTTCGGCGCGAGTAGATTTGCAAGGTAAGGTAGTTGCTATTGCAACTGATCCCGCTTTGCAAATGCGGACTACACATTTAATTTGGGAAGTGAAGAAAAAAACCTTAATAGGCGATCGCCCGATTGAAATTGACCGCTATAAAGGTAAAGTAAAGAGCGATCGCGCCACCGCTAACGGCGCAAATGTCAACTTACAAACTAAAGTTATTACCCTTCAGCCCAAAGCGCAAATAGTAGCAACAGAACCACCTGTACAAGTAAACGGCAATTCTTTAACTTGGGATTTAAACGCCGAAGTTGTCACCGCCAATCAACCCATAAAAATAGTTCATCGCCAGCAGCAAGTGACGACAACGGCGGATCGGGGAAAAATGAATTTAGGCAATAAAATTGCCCATTTAACAGGCAATGTGTCCGCTATCGGACAGCGCCAACAATCGCTTAATGCTCAAAAATTGACTTGGTATTTGCCCACGCAGTTAGTAGAAGCTGAAGGAAGCGTTGTTTATCGTCAAGTAGAACCTCCGGTTAGTTTTACTGGGCAAAAAGCTGTAGGCAAATTGCAAGAGCAAAATATTACAGTTAGTGGCGGTAGAGTAGTGACTAAATTTATTCCTTAAGGTTAGATTCCCCTAACCTTTGTACATAATTTCATTGCGCCTAGCTGCACCCAAGGGTTGATTGTCTTGAATGCGAGGAGTAAGCGCTGCTGGGAGCGTGTCCGCTACTTGCAACTGTTTTAAGAGATTTTGTAATAATCGATCTTGCTCGTTGCGGAAGCGTTCTAAAGCCGAACCACGATTGATAATTGCAAACCAAACTAAACCGCGATCGCGCGTTGGTATTACTCCCGCTAAAGCACTGACATCGTTTAAAGTCCCCGTTTTAATTACTGTATTTGGGGGAATTTGGCGAGTTAGTAACGTCCCTCGGCGATCGCGTCCTGACACTGGAAATAAGTCTGCTACTGTAAGCTGGTAGGGTGACAACCGCTTTTGAATCGACATCAACATCGCACACGCCGCCCTAGGGGAGATGCGATTTTGTACCCCTAATCCTGAACCATTAACTAGCTGAATTTCTGTTAAAGGGACGTTAGCGGCGGTTGCTGCTTTTTGTTGGACTACAGGCGCTCCACCTAGCAAATAAGCCAACATTTCCGCCATTTCGTTATTGCTATAAACATTCATCTCTTTGAGAATTTGCGATAGTGGCAGAGAATGATGACGTACTAGCAATATTTGCTTGGGATTAATTATCTTTTCAAATTTTACTGTCCCGGAAATTGCAATTTGAGGGCGAGGAGTTCCGGGAGGTAAAGTTAAATACTGATTTTCAATAGTATTTGACCAAGTATCAGCATTGAAGGCTTGTTTTAATAGTTCACCCGACTCTACAGGATTGAAGTTGTAATTCATGGCAAAAGTGCCTGTAATTATCAAGTTTCCCTGTACTCTATTAATGCCCAGTGATTGAATAGCATTACCAAGTGCGATCGCTTCTTCCCATACAAACAAAGGATCGCCATTACCTTGAACGATTAAATCTCCTTGTAATACCCCATTGGCGATCGTCCCTGTGGTGCTAATAGTCGTATCAAATTGATAATTTGCTCCCCAGGTGCTTAAAGCAGCTAAAGAAGTAGCAATTTTAGTTAAAGAAGCCGCAGGTAAAGGTACTGTACCTTGATGATTTGCCAACAAAAGGGGCCCAGATTGTAGCCATACACCCTGTTCTGACGCTGATCCCAACGATTGAAGACTTTGTACGTACTGCTGTACGGTATTAGCGGCAACAGGAGAGCGATCGGGCGCTAACACCAAACTAGGACTACTTTGCAGAGCCAAAACTTCTAAGGGATCGACCTTAGCCACCTTTACCCCAGCCCTGTCTAACCATAAAGAAACTAATCCCGATCCAAATAATTCCAGCATTAAAATATTTGCCTATGTATATTTTTTTAGTTATAGGAGCAAGTCTTGCTAAATACTTTCTCACTGTCTCACCAAATCAGATTAAGATTGCTACTTAGGTGGAAAGCATCTGGTAAAATTTTGAATGTTTCTACAAATTTAATCAATGGGAGCTACTCGCGCACGGATCGCAATTGATGCCATGGGTGGGGATCATGCCCCCGCCGAAATTATTACAGGGGCGCTGCGAGCAAGGGAAGAATTAGACGTAGAAATTCTGTTGGTGGGCGACCCCCAGCAAATTAAGTCTCACTTGCCTCAGCAAACCAATTTTGGGCAGTTAGAAATTGTTGCTTCTGAAGGAACAATCGAGATGCATGAGGAGCCTTTAAGCGGAATTAAACGCAAACCCAAGGCTTCAATCAACGTCGCAATGGATTTAGTCAAGCAGCAACGAGCCGACGCGGTAGTTTCTGCCGGACACTCTGGGGCAGCTATGGCGGCTGGATTATTGCGCTTAGGACGATTGAAAGGTATTGACCGCCCAGCAATTGGCGCGGTGCTACCCACAATTGCCAGTAAGCCAGTAATAATTTTGGATGTCGGGGCAAATGTAGACTGTCGCCCGAAATTTTTAGAACAGTTTGCACTTATGGGTTCGATTTACAGTCAGTATGTACTGGGTGTTGACGAGCCTAAAGTTGGGCTGTTAAATATTGGGGAAGAATCTTGTAAGGGTAATGAATTGGCAATTCGTACTTACGAATTGCTAGAAAAAAATCCGCGAGTTTCTTTTATTGGCAATGCTGAAGGGCGCGACGTACTATCGGGACGTTTTGATGTCATTGTCTGCGACGGATTTACAGGCAATGTGTTGCTAAAGTTTGCCGAGGCTGTAGGGGAAGTGATGCTGCAAATTTTGCGGGAAGAATTACCCCAAGGATTGCGCGGACAAATCGGAACAGCAGTTTTAAAACCCAATTTAAAACGCATCAAACAGCGCGTAGACCATGCCGAACATGGAGGTGGCTTATTGCTGGGAGTTGCGGGGGTTTGTATTATTAGTCACGGTAGTTCTCAAGCACCGTCGGTTTTTAATGCCATTCGCCTAGCAAAAGAAGCGATCGATCATCAAGTTTTGGAGCATATTTCGTCCCAAAATGGTAGCAAAAAGCAAACGTCTGTTAGCAGTAGTGAAGCGAATAGTGATGAGTAAGGCGTAAAACAAATTTATCCTCTTGTATACAGTTCGCTCACCATTGGAGAATAATTTTGCAAAATTTAGGCGTAGCAATTACGGGGAGTGGCTCGGCGCTGCCAGCAAACTGCTTAGATAATGAAACTTTAAGTAAG
>CAJQOK010000353.1 GCA_905479905.1 uncultured Aliterella sp. | reverse complement strand
CACATCAATCAACGTACTTTCAAACGCATGACCCATATGCAAACTTCCCGTCACATTAGGTGGCGGAATCACAATACAATAGGGTTCGCCAGGATGATTGGGGTCAGCTTTGTAGACTTGGTTATCGTCCCAGCACTTTTGCCATTTAGATTCGGCGATTTTGGGGTCGTAGATGATAGGTAAGTTGTTAATACTTGCGGTCATGGCAGAAATAGTAAGTTAAAAAAGCTGTTATTTAAGATTTTGACATATTCGCCGATCGCACCATAGCCATAAAAAAGGACGCTTTGTAAGCGTCCCTCAAAAATTCTCAAAAAATGTTTTGCCAGGTTTTCGACCAGTAGCTACTCGTTCATATTTTCCGATAGTAGCTCTTTTAAAAACCCATATCCTTACGGGGGCGCGATTGAGCGCACCTACTTACACTTTTGCCGCAATTTTAGCTTCTTTTGCTGTCAAACGTTCGTAAGTTGCGCGCATTTTCAAGCCTGTCAATACTTGGAATAATCCTGTCCCGTTGTTTGAACCTGGATATTCGCGGTGTTGCAGCAATAAATGGGTCATTTCTCCTTGATACTTGGTCGAAGTTTTGCTCAAATGATTCTCTAGATAAATTACTTCGTCTAGGTTGTCAAATTGACCATCTACTTCTAAAACAGATACGTTGTCTTGGCTGTAAGGATCTGGCCCATAATACATTTGCATTCCTGGGTAAGAACAAGTAAGCTTACGTCCGCAAGGTGTCCAATGAATAGTTGAACCTTCATCAAACAAGTAAACTGGCTCTAATCCTTCTATCCCTTCGCGCTGAATCATGCGGACGCGCAATACTTTGCGCTCTTTGTCTTCTTTCAGAAGTTGGGTAGGCAATACTTGAATTACTACGTCAGCAAATTTTTTCTGTGGTTCAATGTAAGCTGTAAAGTCTGGACGACGAGAATTGATCGCCGCTAGTACGTCTTCGTAGCGATGACCTCTTTCTTCCATGTCTCGCTGAATTTTCCAGGCAATTTTGACTTCATCGCTGATATCTAAATACACGCTGAAATCTAACAGACTTCTGACTCGCTCATCGTACAGGGGATGCAACCCTTCAACTACGATAATGTGGTTTGCCCCTATATTTTCTGGTGGATCTATTTCTCCGGTTTCGTGGTTATATATGGGCTTATTTATTGGTTGACCTTGCTTGAGCGCTTTTAGTTGCTCGTACATCAGATCGAAATTGTTTGCTCTAGGATCTAAAGCGGTTATTTTTGTCTCTTTGCGCTGCTTGCGATCCAAACTGTGATAGTCATCTAAGCAGATTACTGTCAAAAATTCTTCGCCAAATAAGTCGGCTAACCGACGCAAAAAGGTTGATTTGCCACATCCTGAATCCCCTGCAACTCCAATTAATACCACTCTATCCGGCGAACTTGTCATAGCTTTCCTCTACTGGCAAAATGATCAAATCAATAAGTTTTCTTTGCTGTACGTCTCGTAGCTATTCTTCTTTACCTAGGCGGCTAAGAATTAAGCAGCGACTCAATAAAGCAGTCCGCTATGCTTTATCTGTTTTTCGTTCTCCATTCCTGGTTAACGCTAGTCGCAAGTAGCTACTAGAACTTTTATGCGGTACTAACTGCTTTTTTGATAAAAAACAATCAAATTGTGCTGTGGTAAGTATTTAATACTATTGTTATTGTAGATTTTACCAAAATAGGATCTCTCTTACAATCCCCAAAGCTTAAGCTTTATCGTCTGCCTTAGTACCTATGCTAAGGTTTTGTTGCACACTTTTATAAAAAAGTTTAAAATAGCACTTTTTATTTTAATGTTTGCTCGAACCTGTCAACGGTGACTTCCCGCCCCAGCACGCTAAGAGCCGAGTATCCGGTATTATGAGTCAAGGTAGCAAGGCTCGAAATTTTTATTAAGTTAAGTACGGTTCGGAGAGATTTAAGCAATGTATAATTCAAGCGCCGCAGATCGGGCAGCTAATACCGAAGCTGGTAGCCGCGTCTTTTTGTACGAAGTAGTAGGTATCCGTCAAAACGAAGAAAATGACAATAGGACTCCGGCGATTCGTAATAGTGGCAGTATTTTTATTAGAGTACCTTATAGCCGCATGAATCAAGAGATGCAGCGCATCGCTCGTATGGGCGGAAAAATTGTTAACATTCACCTTCAAGATGTCAATCAACCGAACGGTCAAGTAACATCATCTGTAAATAAAGACAGTAATTATTCTGTAACTGCTATGGGCGAACAGAATAATTCATCGGTATCAGCAGAAAATGAGTTAACGCCCCAAAATGCAGAAAAAGAAGGCAAACCAATGACTCAAGCAAAACAAAAAGTTGATAAGCACAAAGATGTTCCTGTTAATATTTACCGCCCTAATGCTCCTTATCTCGGTCAATGTGTCTCTAATGAAGAGTTGGTTGGGGAAGGTGGTATCGGTACAGTACGACATTTAACCTTTGATATTTCAGGCGGCGATTTGCGCTACCTAGAAGGTCAAAGTATCGGGATTATTCCTCCAGGTACAGACAAAAACGGCAAACCAGAAAAGTTACGGTTGTACTCAATTGCTTCAACTCGTCATGGCGATCGCGTTGATGATAAAACTGTCTCTTTATGCGTCCGTCAGCTAGAATACAAGCACCCCGAAACGGGCGAAATGATTTACGGCGTTTGTTCTACTCACTTATGTAATTTAGAAGTAGGTACAGAAGTTAAAATTACTGGCCCTGTTGGTAAGGAAATGTTGTTACCAGAGGAAACAGACGCAAATGTAATTATGTTTGCAACGGGTACGGGTATTGCTCCTTTTAGAGCTTACCTCTGGCGGATGTTCAAAAAGAACGAACAAGAAGCCAACCCCGATTATAAGTTTAACGGTTTAGCCTGGTTAGTTTTTGGCATCCCAACTACTCCAAACGTTTTGTATAAAGAGGAGTTAGAGGAAATGCAAACGCAGTATCCCGACAATTTCCGCTTGACTTACGCAATCAGCCGCGAACAAAAAAACCCTGAAGGCGGCAGAATGTATATTCAAGATCGAGTAGCAGAACACGCTCAAGACTTGTGGAAGTTGATTCAAAAAGAAAATACCCACACCTATATTTGCGGTTTGAAAGGTATGGAAGGCGGTATTGACGAAGCGCTATCGGCGGCGGCGGCAGCCGATGGTGTAAATTGGATTGATTATCAAAAAGCAATGAAAAAAGCTGGTCGCTGGCACGTAGAAACTTACTAAATACTAATAGTTAGTCGATTTGTAGGGGTGTATGGTAAATACACCCCTACAATAGTTTTTGGTGATATTGGTAACAGATTGTGGCTTTTAAAGTAGGAATCTTGGGCTTAGGGACGGTAGGTACAGGTACAGTTCAACTGCTATTAGATCCTACTGGTCGGCAGGCGTTGCTAAAAGAGATAGAAGTAAACAAAGTCGGGGTAAAATCTCTAGCTAAATCCCGCGCTGTAACTTTGCCTGCGGAAGTAATTACTACAGATTTAGAATCAATTGTCAAAGATCCGGCGATAGATATAGTCGTAGAGTTGCTAGGAGGCTTAGAACCTGCGCGAAGTCTCATTTTACAAGCAATCAACAATGGTAAGCACGTAGTTACAGCAAATAAAGCCGTAATTGCCCGTTATGGCGATGAAATTTTTACAGCAGCCAATGCCGCCGGGGTATACGTGATGTTAGAGGCGGCTGTCGGCGGCGGCATCCCGGTTATTGTGCCCCTGAAGCAATCTTTGAGTGTAAATCGAAT
>CAJQOK010000352.1 GCA_905479905.1 uncultured Aliterella sp. | reverse complement strand
TGCGGTAACTAAGTGTTGCTTAAGCGCTACCCGGATGTAGCCACTTAAAGAGCGATCGCTTTCCTTTGCCAACTCTTGAAGGTGGTCAAGGTCATCTTGAGCGATCAATAAAGGAAACTTGACTTGGTTTCCATGTTGAGTAGCCATATCTGTAAACCCACTGTGTACATAACTAAACTGTTCTGTCTAAACTCTGAACAGAGGAAATATATTAGCCACTGCAAACTAGACCATCAACTACCAGTTGCACATATTCATCAGAAATACATCTAAAGCCTTGCTCTGTAAGGTTCTTGTTTTATTGCGCTTAGACAATGGTGCAAAAATACCCAATGCAATATGCAGCTATCTGGCGCTAATAGTAGCGATCGCTAGATAAGTGTCAATATGCCCATGCTTAAGGTTGCTTTTTGGGTGTTTGGTTTACTTAAGTTAACTAAGTATGAGTTAGTATTGGTGTGCTTTAATACACCCTTTAATACAATGAAACTTCTTACAGCACTTCTATCAACTGCGATCGCGCTGGCTCCGATGGCTGGCTTTGCTAGTCCTATTAAGTTTGCTAAAGGTAGCTACTGCGGATCGGTAGTATCAGATACTAGCTATGGGCAAACCCATAGACACACAGTTAACCTACAACCCAACCAATATGTAGAGGTTATTGTTGAGGATGGTGTGGAAAACAATGCTATCACCACTGTCAAAAGTGTTACTGGTAAGCCTGTGAAGCTACAATATAGGCGCGCTTATGATGAGGGTACAGCAGGTTTCCATCTCTATACATTCAGAACAGCGCACAAAGGCAACTATACTATCCAACAAGTAAATGTAGGTCAAAACTCTTATGTTGGTTTTACAGTCTGTGCCAAGTAACTTGAGGCAAGTGTAAATACTTATAAATGCTACTTTAAGGATCGAATGGCTACCCAATGGCTACCAGAGCGATCTATAATGATGCTATACAACCTCAGTTCAGTTTAGGGGCAAACCCACAAGGCAGTCATAGAGGTAGTTTCAAGCTTAGAGCAAGGAAGTATAAGGAAGTAGGGCGAAGCCCTGCAAAACCTTTATCCCCCGGTTCAAATCCGGGTGTCGCCTTGTTTTACTATACCAACAATTACCCTAAAACCCCGGCTTATCAAGCATTGCCGGGGTTGTTAATAGTCGTAAATGTACTTAAATGTACCCCAAAAATTAGGCACGACGTAGATATAGCGGCAAAGATTAATCAGGCTAATAGACGACTGTGATCAGCAAAGTAGGAATTAGATTCTGTATCAACTTTGCTTAACGAAGTAAGAAGATTTGAGTAAAGTAATACTCGCCCTTGAGATTCATTGCTACGCCTACGCCTGTTAGCTCGTAGTTACCATCAATAGTTGAACGAAAACGCTCTTGTGGATCGTTCAACCAGCCATTAACTGCTGCTCGACCGGGGAGAGTATGCCCAAAAGTTATACAAACTATTGAACTAACTTGTTTATAAGGGCCTGTACTAACTATCTGCTGATGGCGGCTTTGCATAGCTTGGTCATCAACAGAGATTTCACCTCTAGCCATTGCTGTGCTTTGTTCTCTTGCCTGCTTACTAAGCCAACCATCCAAAACAAGCGGCGGTAAGCCCTTAGATTCACGATGCTCATTTATCTGTTCGTAGACCGATTGCTCTAAAGAATTAATCGATTGAGTTGATGAGGCATCTTTCGGGAAGAATTCTTCTCCCCGAAAATGCCGTTCTGTATCACTAATGTTTGATCCAGAATCTAGCTGTAGTGGCTTTCCTTGTAGCGAATTAATGTAATTAGAAAGATATAAACACAGAAACATAATGCCCAAAGCAATCAATGGAGTTGGCTTTTGTTGTCGTGGGCGCAGTTGATGCCAATGCCGATACATTTGTATAAATATTAATTGTTCCCGTTCTATTGTCGTTGCCAGTTAGAGGCGAAAGGCTCCGAGGTACTACGGTAATTAATATAAAGTTTTGGCGATCGCCCTGACAACTGCCTAAGCATTGCCGTAAGCCCACCGCGCGCATATCCTCTTAACGGCGCTTAATTTTAGTTGGCTCAATACTTGTTACTGCTTCATTTAACGGCAAAATCCGGCTGCGCTGCTGATGAACGTTGAATTGGTATACTTGATTATTTGTAATATCAAATCCCGTCAACCAACCACTTTTAGGGTGATAAGCTCCGGTATCAATATCAATCCAACCTTGTCCTTGAGCAAGTTTACCCGGCGTAACACCAGGTAAAGTAAAAGTAATCGTATGACCAATCACGATTAACTTATCGCTAAAGTAAGGTTCTTCCATACCGTGAAATTCATCTCGTATCCAGCAAAGCTGCTCAGAAGTTTGAGCTTCTAAAGGCATTCGGGGATCAACTCCTGCATGAACTAACAAAACATCGCCTAAATCTAAGTAAATAGGCAATTTTTTCATCCATTCTAAATGTTCTTCGGGAATGGTCGAATCTGGATAGCTGGTAATAGTTGCGTAACCACCACTATAAAGCCATGATTGTTGTACTTGAGCCGCCATAGCACCACCGCTTACAACATCTATTAGCATCTGCTCATGATTGCCCAATATACAACCCGTAGCGTTTTGTTTGACAAATTCTACTACTTTTGAGCTTTGCGGCCCCCGATCAATTAAGTCTCCAATAAAATATATTTCATCTTCTTTACCAGGGGCGATCGCTTCCAACAAACCCATTAACCCGTTATAGTGACCGTGTACATCCCCAATGACGATGCGACGATTACTTGTTTCTTGCATTACAATTCGATCCTTATTTTTTAAAATAACTGAATATCTTTACTACAGCCTGTTTAACTTTAATTTCGAGAAATAATTAAATAAATCAAGGTCACTACCTTTAATTGTAATTCCGTCTTAATAATTTGATATACAATCATTAATATTTATGACAATAAATGTATCTCAAGTAACAGCGACAATTAACGTTTTAAAGCAGCCGACGCGCGGAGAATGGGTAGTTCAAGCGATCGCCAACTTGGACGAAATATTGCTCGATCATTCCCACTGCGAACGCAAGGCGGCGGGTGTAGCAATAAACTTGATGTTTCGCTACCCTTCCAATACGCTACTCGTCCGCAAACTGACAGCAATCGCCCGTGAGGAGTTAGAACACTTCGATCAAGTCAACCAATGGCTAGAAAAACGAGGTATTCCTTTAGGTAATCTTTCCTCACCGCCCTACGCAGCTAAGTTAAAAACCCAAATTCGCCATCAAGAACCCAACCGCTTATTAGACTCGTTATTAGTTTCTGGTTTAATAGAAGCCCGTAGTCACGAGCGATTAGGGTTATTAGCCGAATATTTGCCGCAACCGGAACTTGCTCAATTTTATCGCAGTTTAATGGCATCAGAGGCTCGTCATTACGGTATCTACTGGCTGTTAGCCGACACCTATTTTGATAGTAAAATTGTCAGCCAGAGAAGGGAAGAATTAGCCGTTTTTGAAAGTGAAATCTTAGCAACGCCCCATTTTGAACCAAGGATTCATAGTTGAATGGCATTAAATTAAGGTGGAATTTTCGGAGGATGAGGATTTGAACAAATGGGCTACTTAAGGGTTAATGTTTAATGATTGCAGGCTTTCTCAATTTCTCGATCTACACCTACTTTCGCGCCTTTACACCCCCTAAAAGCTTGGAAACATTTATAAATCAGTTGTTTTGGCTGAACACGTATGCTATTCAACTCATAGACAACCGAAATGTCCCTAATCCTCTTTATTTCCCAGAATAACGTCTAAATGCCTAGGGAGGGCATTGTTTTTTCCGGTAAAGATTAATAATGTTCTATTTAGTAACTTGGTCAGGAAATTGACGAGCGCAGATACTTGGTAGTACTTAGTAAGTAGTGATTAAACTATCGCCGCTTTTGGGGGTTTGCTGAACTTACTCAAATTTGAGCAGATTTAGTGTAGGGGTGATTGCACCTCTATTAACGAGTCATCTCCTGCTTTGCAATGCTTGACCCTTGGTACTTTTGGTTGGGGACTACTGCGTCCTGAGCCATAGGAAAACAACGCGCACTTTGGAGAAGCAAAATGGTTACAAGACGGATTAAAGAGTTGCTTTTGGCTTTGGTAATTTTACCAATAATTGTTCAGCCTGCTTTGGCTCACTCATTGTACTTTGGAAATAAGGGCGATGATATCCCCCTATTGTTTGGTCATCCAGAAGAAGGTGAAGATAACGTACTTTCCTATAGTCCCTCAAGTGTCAAGGAACTCACAGCCTACGATCTTACC
>CAJQOK010000351.1 GCA_905479905.1 uncultured Aliterella sp. | reverse complement strand
CAGCATTTCTCAACTTTGCTAATAAATCCAAAACCTGTGTATTTTCCAATCGCCAACCATCAGCTTTAAGTGCAGATTGGGGCATCAAGAAATTTTGAGCATTAAACACCGTTGGAAATTCATTTAGTGCTTCTGTTTGCTGCCAAGAAAAAGCCTTTAACTGTGCATCCTTACTAGCCTTTTCCTTACTAAACAAAATGATGCTAGGATAGGCGATCGCCGTAAAAACATCCGTATCACCAAAATCAACAAGCTGCTGAATTGTCGTATTTTTGCCAAGAAAATCGCGCAACTTTTCGCCATACCCAGAACGGAAATATTTGTTTGAGCAGATGTAACTCAAAACACCACCAGTATTTAGTAACTGATAACCACGTTCAAAGAAATAAACAAACAAGTCAGCAACACCCGTATAACAAGTAAATTGCTTTTGAAAAGTTAGCTTAAATTCCTTAATTTGCTCCTGTCTCACATAGGGCGGATTGCCAATCACAATATCAAAACCATCACCAATCCCAAACATCCACTCAGGATCGAAGAAATCCGCCGAAGTGTTTTGATTATAAGGATTCCATCTCGCCAAAGTATCAGCCAAAGCCCCCTCTAACCCTGTCCCCTTCAACAAATCCCCAATCTCATTGCGTAACTCCTCATCACGCTGGCGATATTTATCCTTAGTCGCCTTAGACCGCGCCGTAAAATGCTTTTGCCTAACCTCCTTTAACTCACCTTCCAACACTTCCACCGCAGGACTTCGCAAAGTTATCTGATCGCTAAACCTAATCAAACTATTCGCCGCCACAAACTTAGTTTCCAAATTTGGCAAAGGCAAAATACCCCGATTTGGTTGGCTGTTATCTACCTTCTGCTCCACGATCAGGGAAATAAAACAGCGTAACTTGGCAATCTGTAAAGCAATAGGTTGAATATCTACCCCATAAATACAATTCTCAATCAAAAACAACTTACGCGGATAGTCATTTTCGTTATTATCAAAATCTGCCTCAATCTGCTCCAGACGCTCCTGTAACTGACTAACCGCCGCATCCCTTGCTTGCTCATAGGAAATCTTTTTCGCCTGTTGCAAATCTTCTAAAACAGGTAAGATTTCCCTCTCTCTCTGTTGGTTTCTCCATCGCTCATTATGCGGATCGAGCTTTGCCAAAATATGCACCATCTTCTGCAACACACCCATTGGGAAAGCCCCCGAACCACAAGCAGGATCGAGAATCTTGCAATTATCCAAAGCCTTAATTAAACGCTTCACTTCCGATTCCGTAGTAAACTGATGCGCCTCATCGGTATAGGAAAGCAAATGGCGAAGTTTCACATCAAGAGATCCCCCTAAATCCCCCTCAATAAGGGGGACTTCCAGACTCTTTCTATCTTTTCTAAGGGAATCTTCCAAACTATTCTCCTCCCTTGCTAAGGGGGGCTGGGGGGAATCGATCTGATTCTTGAGATAAGCTATCAAACTCTCATCCACCATGTAATTAACAATTTCACGGGGCGTATAAAAAGAACCTGTCTGTTTCCTTGCTGTCGTCTGCGTCTCAGGATTGTAAGCTGCTAATAAATTCTCAAATACTTGCCCCAACAACTCAGGATCAAGCGCCACATCTTCCTCAAACGGTGTATTTTCCGTAATCGTAAACTTATAGCTTTTAAAGATTTCAACTAAGCCGCGCACCTGATATTTCTTACGACTCGTCCCAAAATCTGCATTTAGATCCACATCCTGAAAGTCACCAAAAAACAAATCATTAGGAATTGACAACGGATTTTTAGAATTATCACTAAATCCATCAATCCTCACCTCTGGTTCAGTCTTGTTCTTCTTAGGCGGAACATCCAAACACTCAAACAACCCACCATTTAAAAAAGGAATATCCGCAAAATAGCGCTCAATTACAAGATCAGGCTGTTGAAAATAATTTTCATAGCGCAACACATTATGCACCATGTATTGATAACTTTGACTACCAGACTGCTTTATAAATTCCCGCTTACCTTCCGTATTTAGCGTTGCAAAAAACAAATTCTGCAAAATAGCCTTGTAATAATTACTCTCCTGTGGTTCTAAACTCTTGAGAATCGACTGAATATCATCCTTATCAAACAGAGCATCAGGAACTAATCCCTTCTCCTTGAGGAACCACACAAACATCAATCGCGTAATTAATCTAATTAAGCTCTCTTGATTATTCTTAGCATCGTTCGGGAAAATTACCTGCTTACAAGCATAAAAATACCAAGCCGAAACCTCTTTGTAGAACTGCTTATTTAACAGGTTGACATCAAGAACTTTTTGCCAATATTTATATAATTTGTCAAAGGAATCCACACGATCTTTACCCGCAGTCGGAATCTTGAGATCCGCTAAAATCTTTGCATGACCTGAATGCGGGTTTCTAATATTAATATCCCGCAACAGCGTTACTTTGCCAGCCTTCTCTCCTTCCTGATTGCGCTTATACTTTGACCTTTCCGTATTCGCAAACGCTAGATAGTCGCTATCTGCATCAGCATACTTAAACACCACCACAACAGGGGTATAGCAAAACTCTCGATTAAAGGCACGGGATATTTCTGCTAAATGCGATCGCGTTGGTAATAACCCACCATTGCGCCGTTTTAGTGTCACCCCAAATATGACAATTCCCTCATAATCCTTAGCAAAATTCTTCACTTTTTCCAAGGCGATCGCCCCTTTCCCCCGAAACGCTGCATCATCAACCATGCCTAAAAAATAAACATCATCAATGAGCCAAAAAGATTCGCGATCGCGGTAAGTATTGGTAAGGATATCCCTAGCATCAATAGAGTTATCTGTTACCGCATTGATCGGCACTTGCAGTTCCTTAAACAAAGTGCGTAAAGCTGGTAAAAAATCTAGCTCATTAAAAATGCTAAGTTTCATTTTTGTTTTATCTTTCCAAGATAGAATTTTTATTATGTAATAAGGCTAATCAAAGACCAAGCAACTAAATCAAAGTTATCAGACTGAAATTTTTCGTCAATCTTAACATTTTGCTTAACTGTCCCTAAAGCCATCTTGTCTCCCTTCTTGAGCATCCCTAAAAGCTCTCTCGGAGCATTACCCATTGTCTTTTTCTCAGTTCCATCATCCATCACCTCCGTTTGCACCGCTTGACTACTTAGCCAAGACTTGAGCGCATTAACTAACTCGGTGAGCGCGCCCTGTTCACCCCGATTCACAGCATCAGGTACAAATCGCTCTTGGTCTTTGTTTATAGTCAGAAAATCTAAAACCTCTTTTTGATTGTTTAAAACCAACTTGCCCGACTTGTCGATGTAAATCAAATCAAAAACCTCATATTGATGATCTAGCTTCTTCGATGGTTTTGCAGGATAGCCAAGCAAAGCCACAATGCCATTGCGGTCGCCAGTCGCAACATCTCCTACAAACCCCGAATAAACACCCTTGGGCATCTGGCGATATTTATTTTTATCCCGATTAAACTCAGCGAGTAAATCCTGTCGATAGCGCTCTAAAGACAAATTATCAAAGCCTAACCCTTGATCGCTTACCTCGATGTCATCCCAAGTGATCAGCATTTGCTCCATCATGCGATCGTTCATCTTGCGGTCAAAGTCTTCATCATGAGCCATTTTTGCAAAGCTATCCGAAAACTGATGATCGACCTCAGAGCCAGCCAGCTTCATCGCCGCCATACGTTGCTCAATTCGCCCTTGCAAATTGAGGTAAGAATTAATATTGTCTGAGGGCCAGAAGTTAATCCCGAAGATTTGCTCATTTGGACTACCCAAGCGATCAATCCGTCCCATCCGTTGAATAATCCGCACAGGATTCCAATGGATATCGTAATTAATCACCATATCGGCATCCTGCAAGTTCTGCCCCTCGCTGAGAGCATCAGTAGCAATCAAGAGATCAATTGGCTTAGTTAGCTTCTGGTGGCTGTCAGGATGGTTTTCTTCAATCCAATTTTTCCATTCTGCAAAAGCCTCTAACCCTTGTTTATCAGAACTAAAAGACCATTCTTTTTCACGAAACAGCTTGGTATAGGGTGCAAATCTTTCGAGAATCGCTTCCATAGACTGTTTGCGATTGTCATCGTCTGAGTATGAGCCTGTCCCCGATGCGATCGCAATCTTGTCAAAGCCTCTAGCCTGAAGCTGTTCAAACAGATATACCGCCGTATCTCGATAGACCGTAAAAATTACCACTTTGGGATTATGGTTATTTGCGCCCGACTTACGTTTTTTGACAATCTCTGCAATCAGAGCTTTCAATTTATCATCACAAGATTTCAGCCGATCCGACTTCTTGGAAGCGGGAGCAATTTCTTTGTCAAGTTTTACAGCAAACTTTCGTAAGTTGACCGAAAGCTTATCTAAAGCATCTAAATCTTGTTTCAGATCCTCTTTAAACTTGTCTAAGTTCCTAACCCGATCAATTTCCGCGATACTGATCGGGCGTTTTTTGCCTAGCGTGTACTGCTCGACCGCTTCTGTAAACTCATCGTCATTTTCATCAGCATCCAAGTTTTCCGCATCATTTTCTAGGATTACGGCTTTTGCCTTGTTTGCTTGATAAGCCTTAATTTTATCTAAAGCATTTTGATGATGATCCTTGATTTTCTCAACCGTTGAGTAAAAGGAGAACCAAGAAGACTCTAACCGCTTCACCATTAGGATATAAATCATTTTGACTAGAAAGCGATCGCGCAATTTTTCATCACGCAATATGTCTTTCTTTACGCCTGAATCATCATCCAAATAAAATGCTGGTTGATAGCCTGATAGCATCGGTGGGAAATGCTCAAACAATTCCTCAAAGGTTTCAAAATTACCAAGCTGATGTGGTGTCACAAATAAATTGACGGGCTTATTTTTAACAGGAAAGATTAAGTCATTATCCTGACTTTCCACCATCTTGCGAGTTCTTGCTACTAGCAGAGAATCGGCTAATCTAAAGAAATCGTTACCTGAGAGTTTTTTAATAAAGTCTCCGATTTTAGGATTTTTATCTTTGCGCCATTCATTAAATATGGTCTGGGCTTGCTTGAAAGAATAGTCAATATTTCTGACCCCCAATTTTGTTTCATAGCCATAAACATTCCCCTGCACCATTAACTTAAACTGGTTTCTAGCATCATTCAGAGAGTTATTGATCGGTGTTGCCGATATCAATAAGACTTTGACATCTTGGTTTTTCTGCAAAATCTGCTCAACGAGAAATTTATAGCGATTTGCCTTATCATTCCGTAGATTATGACTCTCATCAATCACAATCAGCTTAGGTTTATCATTATGAAAGAACTTATCAGCGCGATCATTGTAAGACTCTAGGCGAGAGTTATTCATATCCGTATGAAAGCGCATAAAAAACTTGAGCTTGTCGGATTCAAACTTAGATGCCTGATTTTCCTTGTAGCGTCTCCAGTTATTCTCCAATTTCTTAGGACAAAGCAAGATCACCTCACGCCCCTGCATTTGGAAAAACTTCATTACCGCCAGAGCGCTCCAAGTTTTACCCAAACCTACCGCGTCCGCTAAGATTGCCCCATCATATTTCTGAAGCATCCGAATTAAACTCAGGACACCTTTTTTCTGAAAATCATACAGAGCATTAAAAACAGCCGTATTCTCTAACCTTCCAACTTGACGATTAAATTCTGGATCGTTCTCAATCTCCAGAATTTGATTGCCAAATAGCTCAAACAAAATCTTGTAGTAAATATCCCTTGGCGAGTATTCGATAAATATTTTAGCGATCTCCTCAATTAAATATTGCTTAAAATCAATCTTTTGACTCGTACCATCCTTAGCCAAAATTGTTTTTTCTTTGTGAGCTTGGGGCTTATCCCAGAGAGACTCAAACTATTCGACTAGCTCTTTATATTGGCTATTGTTTCCCGTCTCAGCAATATTCAGTTCCAGATTATTGGTATGTTTTAAGCCAACCCCTGCTTCAGTCAGGTTTGAGCTACCCGAAATAAAGTATTTGTTGCGATCATCATTCTTCAATGGCTCAAACAAGTAACATTTAGCATGACAAAAATTTGGCTCTAAAGTTTTTGCTATAACTTTGTCTTGTCTTAAAAAAATAACGGCTTCCTGTGCCAAACGACTAAGATTCAAAGCTGCTTCAATCGTAATATTCTCGTTTAGTAAATCTAACGGTCGATTCTCAGCTTTATCTAAGTTAACAATATCCCCAAGCACTAACCGAAATTTAGCAATTTTATAATTAATTTGCTGAGAAAGATAAGCTAAAGCCCCTACAGTAAAATAACCTGTAACAATGTCTACAGTACCTTCTTCTGTGTATTTTGTAATCCACTCACCAACTTTCAGGTGTTTTTCATTGTCTAATATCATTTAGCCTTTCCTTGTAAAGGGGGTAAATCTAATAACTGTGTCATTTTATTAAAAGCAAGTACAAAACTTACGCATAGGCGCTATTTGTAGGATTGGTTAGGTCTTTTTTTGCTGTCAGAGAGTGACAATAAAATATTTACTCATTCTACCGCCGATAACGCTGAAGTCTTGCCCTGCTCCATCATCGACCCTTGGTTTTACGAGCAAATAGAAGTGGGCAAAGCTAGGGTCAAGTTCTTATTTGAGTCTTTAGAAGACCTGGATAGAAACCTCAAAGCGCGGGAAAGTCAACTTTACTTGTTTGAAGGTAATAGCACTGACGTAATCCAAGAGCTTACCCGCCAGTTACTAAAACTGGGCGATCACCCTAAACTGTTGTTCAACCATGACGTACAGGTGCAGTATGGCATTGAGCGCGATTGCTTTCAGCACTGCCGCAGGCAATCGCCAAATCATAGATTTTTACAAACAGCATAACCTCAGCTATTACCAAGGACTAAACAATTTCCTGCAAACCGATGACGATTGCCGCGATATGTGGATGGACGAATACTATACTTATCTACGACGATCATTGCATCCAACACCAGAACACATCAATACGCCCCAGCTTCAGCTTGACATCCCTCAGCTTACCTTCAGTCAGTTGAAGCAAAAGTACAGCCAGTTTTGGGAAACAGAGAATACTTATTTCAGTGGCGGCGAGACACAGGCGATCGCTACTGAGTGGAGTTGCTATTAGCCGCTTAATTACTGGAGTATTTTCTTAACTTAAGTCAAGCGGGTGCTAAAACCAGACGGTAAATTTGTGTTCGACAACCCTTTATTTGTAAGCTGGGGTCGAAATCGCTTTGTATAGTTCCACTTCATCCAAGTCGAAGCTGAACAATGCCCTATCACCAAAGTGATCCATGTACGTTGTTGAACTATCCGGCTCATATAAATAGACGACTAACTGCTCAAATTTTGGCTGATGCGTTTGTGCTGCTGGAAGGGATACCCTAGTCGCTTCGGGAGTCTTGCTACTGGTGGAGTCATCTGTTACTACCCCAGCGACAATACCGAAAGTGTACGCTCGAAAACTGTAGCGCTCCGCTCGAAAAGGTTGTAGGAGACGAACAATATCACCCGGCTTGATTGCTGAATTTTACATCTGTGTATTTATCCTTTTTAACTGCATGATGATAGCGCTCCTCCTCCAGGCTGCTCTCCAAAGGATTGCCCAATTCCTAATTGGTTTTTGCTGGTCTGAAGCTGTTGCCAGAGCGCCTCAACTTGTGTGTAGGACTCTTCTGGAGAAAGCTTGCCATTAGTTTGTAAGTTGGCAATCAAGCTGACGCGCTGGGAGAACTCCTGCAAATTGGCATTGAAGACCAAATTATGAGGCTTAATCTCCCCGTAGTAGCGGGCAAGAGGATAGAGAAAGGCTTGCAAATCGTTCATAGCTAACTCCTGAAAACCTGAAAATACTAGCAGTGAAGAAATGACAGCGATTGCCTGTACTGGGAGAGACAAAGAACTACTTTCACTTGTTCGTATAGCAAAATTATAGTAAAATATTCTTAATTTTGCTATACGAATATGTCGAAGTTAGAGGAATTAAAAACTCAGTTGTTATCTCTACAAGCAGAAATAGCAAGAATTAAGAGTGAGGGTAGAGTCTTAACTGACTGCTGGATTGCGAAAGCTAAACCAGGAGGCAGCAAAAAGAATAAGTATCCCCGGCTTAAATCGAGAAAGCCAATGTTTGATGGTAAGAAAACCGAGTACCTGAGCATTCACTCTTCAGCAGTGGCAGAAGCAGAGGCAGCACTCGCGCGTGGTAAAGCTGTTAAGAAACTGGACAAGCGCATACAAGGATTGAGTGAGCGGGTTAACCAACTTCAGGAAAAATCTTCTAAAAGTCCAAAGACTCCCACCCGTAAAAAAGCTCCACAGTTGTACACGCCGCCAGAAATCATTGATTTAGTTCGTGTGGTCATGGGAGAGATTGACCTTGACCCAGCTAGTGACGATATTGCACAACAATGGGTGCAAGCGGGAAATTACTATACCCTGACGCTGGATGGACTATTTCATCCCTGGTTTGGTCGAGTTTGGTTGCATCCACCTGCTGATGGTAAGACTGCCAAGTGGACAAGCAAGCTACTAAATGAATACTCTTCAGGGCGAGTAACAGAAGCAGTATTACTGGTTAGACCATCGGCAGGTAGTAAATGGTTTCAAAAGCTAACAAGATTATTTCCAGTTTGTTTTCCTGACGAGCGACTCAAGTTCCTTGATGACCAAGCAATGCCTCAGCCACAACCAAAGAATGGCAACGCTATCTTCTATCTTGGTCAGAATCGCCAGCAGTTTGGGCAGGTGTTTGGAACGATTGGTAGTGTTAGTAAGCTAATAGACATTTAGTTAGCAACAACACTGTTACCCTTATTACGGAGGCTTCTATTCCAATTAATTAATAAACCACCGTCATTGAGCAACCTATGCAAAAGTTCTGTAAGTTGGTCAACGGAATGAAATAACCGATG
>CAJQOK010000350.1 GCA_905479905.1 uncultured Aliterella sp. | reverse complement strand
ACTTTCTCTGCTGAGAAGTACCGAGGCTAATCATGAGTTTTCGTGAATCAATGCTTTTATGGCTACCGTCTTCAATGCTCAATGAGCAGGAATCACTAATCTCGGAAGTAACCTATGCCAATGGCGCGATTCTCGATTTCTGTGACGGGGAATTGTCCTTTGCTGACACTCTAGAGACGATTGAATATTACGGCGCTGATGTGGACGAGTACAGAAGTAGACTAGCTCTTGAAGTAAAACTATTGGGAGCCTACTAGCTAAGGTTGTGGATTTTGGCAATAATCTTAATTGGGATTTGACGCTAAGGGCAACTTATAGTGCTAGTCCCGCCCCTAATGAGGCGAGAGGATATTTCCCAATTCCTCCAAAAACTATTTTGCTTGACCGCTATGTTTTGGCGATTGGCGCATCGTCGTCAGTTGCCAAACCTAACTGGCGACTAGCTGGTTTTGTCAGTCCAAGGCTGCTTTTTTCGCCTTCCAGTACCTCAGAATATGTCGCCGCCGTCCAGTCGGAAAAAGGGCAAGCTATTTTACTCAATCAACTGACATTAATTAGATTTACCGATTTTGGGATTACCCCTTATTTATTGGAAATCAGCATTCCTCATTGGTTTTCTCAATTGAGTTTAGAAATTTGGCGCTACCAAGGAACGGATAGCCCGTAGAAATTTACCCGTACAGGGATAGGAATTTATGGTTGGTATTGATATTGCGGCGGCAGGTATTGTACTTGCAGCCCTAACTTTTGGTCTTAGTTCTGTTCAAAACATCGCCCGTGAAGCTCATAGCGTAGACCTCAAAAGCGCCAGGTTAGAGGGTGAAATTACGCTACTTAAAAGCGATTTAATGGCTAGTCTCAACCTCTTGACTTACCGCGTCGGGCAAGTTGAGAAGTTGATTTGCTCTAAGGAGTTCACCAAATGAAGCGAGTAACTGAATTTGGTTTAATTTTCTGTTGTCTGATTTTGGTAGGCGGTAGTTTGGTTTTGTCCCTCGATGACCCGGCAATTGCTACAGCATTTCTTGATTTAGCCAAGATTACCCTAAGCGGCTTAATCGGCTACAGCGTCCACCCTATCGTCAATTCCCATGAATAATTTAGCGACTCGCCTATTGAAATATATGCGCCAAGTCAAAAACTATCAAGTCGCAGATTTAGGCGGACTAATCAACATTGTTTACATTGAAGGCATGAACGCGGACGGAAAGCCTAATAGCGACGCGCCTAATTGCTTTAATGACCGCCGCGCCGTTATGCAAGTAATTAACGGCGTTCCTCAAATTGCCCAAAACTTTGAGGCCACAACAGAACCCGGTAGCCACTATACCACGGGCCCGATGAATCCTGGGGGAGCGGCGCGAATTAAATTTAGTCAATATACTGCGTGGCGAGTAGGAATGCACGGGACAAGACTGCGTCATGAGGCACTTGTCCAAGTCGCTCCGGTTAGCGTCCACCGCGACTTTAATAAAGATTTTAAACGCTCTGGCGATCGCATCACAACTGGTTTATACGGCATCAACCAGCACGCTGGCTACGATTATTCGCTTAACAATATCAGCACTGCGTCTGCTGGTTGCCTTGTTGGTAGAAGTCGGGGCGGTCACAGAGAATTTATGAATTTGATTAAGTCGGACTCACGCTACAAAAAAAGATCCGTCTTTCATCTTCACCACTACGATTATTCCGGGTGATGAATTACAAAGATTATTTCCTGGGGATTCGCTGTAACGGTCAGTTAGGTAATCAACGCCGCTCAAGTAGCAATAAGGTAAACTTATAAAGTTCTTCCATCACATCGATAATGCGATCGCGATAGGGAGAATCTTTCATCGTGCCGTCTTCGTTGAACTCGTTATAAGCTTTAGCCATAGAAGACTGATTAGGAATTGTAAACATCCGCATCCAGCGCCCCAAAATACGCAGCGTATTGACAGCATTGAAAGACTGCGACCCGCCACTTACTTGCATTACAGCTAAGGTTCTACCTTGAGTTGGTCTGACTGCGCCCATAGTTAGAGGAATCCAATCTATCTGGTTTTTCATGATGCCCGTGATATTGCCGTGCATTTCTGGACTTGTCCACACCTGTCCGTCAGACCAAAGACTCAATCTTAACTCCTGCACCTTGGGGTGTGTATCGGGTACGCTACCGTAAATTGGTAGTTCGCGCGGGTCAAAAAATCTGCTCTCTGCGCCAAACCCAGAGATAATTCTAGCTGCTTCCTCTGCGGCTAGACGGCTGTAAAGCGCCGTACAAAAATAAAATTTTGGGTGGATGAGCAAAAGTAGTCATTACAAATCAATTCCTTTTAACTTGAGCGATGGGTTTTTCGTCCTAACGAAGGAAACTCTACCCTTTTACTTCGATATCATGGAGCGCTTGATATAGATCATTGGGCGCTCCTTGAGCGTGTTTCTCACTGCCCCGAATTGCCTCATAAAGACGCGCTGCAACCACTGCGCCCAGAATGGGGTCAACAACATATATCCAGTAGTTCGCCATAGCTGCACCCCCTGCAAACAGCGCGGGGCCGAGCGATCGCGCAGGGTTCATTGAGCCGCCAGATACGGGCCCACCGATTAATACGTCAAAAACTACAGTTAAGCCAATTGCAAGTCCGGGTACTGCACCAGCTACGCGCTTATCGGTGGCAACAGATATAATGACCAGCATCAAAAAGAACGTGAGTACCGCTTCGATGCCCACAGCAGCAGGTACTAATCCTGAATAGGGGATATGCGCCCCATATCCCCCGCCAAACAAAAGTGCTACAACTGCTGCCGTAATCCCGCCTAAAAACTCTGCTGCCAAATATGGTAAAACATAACGCCAAGGGAAGCGACGCGCGACAGCAAAGCCAAGGGTAACAGCAGGGTTGAAGTGAGCAGCAGAAATGTGACCAAGAGCGTAGATCATTGCTAGTACCGATAGCCCAGATACCCACGCCGATGCCATTAAACCGCTATCGCTACTTGGGAGTGTACCCGTTGCCGATAAAGCAACAGGGGCGAATACAATGCCAAACGTCCCGATGAATTCAGCAATATAGCGCTGTCTCATGGTATTTTTCACGGCCTGGGTGTATTTCCTAATTTAGTTAACAGTGATGCTACCCGCTCTTTTATTTCGTCACGAACTCGATAAAATGTTTCTATCGGTTCTCCTTCTGGATCGTCTAGTTGCCAATCTTGAAATATTCCTCTTAATACCCAAGTTTCTGGCAAATTTACCCCACAGCCGCAAAGGGAAATTACTGCATCATAATCATCAGCTTTAAAATCGCTTAAAGGTTTGGAAGTTTGATTACTAATATCAATCCCAATCTCCGCCATAACCTCTACAGCTTTTGAATCTACCTTACTTGCTTCTAGCCCAGAACTTGCAACGGAGATAACTCCCGACCCCAACGTTCGCGCAAAACCTTCTGCCATTTGAGAACGACGAGAATTTTTCTTGCACACAAACATAACTCGCTTCATTTTTTCTCCTTAAGTTTCATTGACCCCATCCTTTACCTTAACTAAGGGGTGCTACTTCATCATTTCAAATTAAATTGATTTATTAAGCCATTGATAAGGTTTGTAAATTAATAACAGGTTAAGAAATAATTGGGGACTAAAAGCGCACTTTAGCAAGGTCGAGCAGGTAACATTGGTGATGTACGGCGAAAATCTGCTAAGTATTGCTCCATAACAACAAATTGCGGCAAGTTTAGACTGTAGTAGATCCAGCGCCCTTCTTGCCGGGAGCGAACTAAGCCTGCTTCTCTTAAGGTTTTTAAGTGAAATGATAGCTTAGAAGATTGTGCGATCCCCAAACGTTCACAAAGATCGCATACGCATAACTCCTGTGTCCGCAGTAGTTCTAAAACTTGAACTCGTAGAGGTTCGGACAAAGCATGAAAGCTAGAAGCTATTTCAATGGTTGTGGGGGTAGATAATTCAGTTCGCATCAAATTTTATTGATTTGTTGCTTTTATATTAAATTCAATTTAGGTTAATTGCACGCTCAAAATATGGATGTTAACGTCTATGGTAAATCTAAATGGCTTCACGCAGAAAAGTACAGAGGATTTGAAACAAGCTGTATTGCGTCTAGTTACTGGACGCGATGGTGATTCTTTGGCACAAAAAAATCAGTTTTACAAAACAGAACTTGCAGCGCTGTTTACAGAACTTCAGCAGCGTAATCCAGTTCCAGTAGCCAGCGATCAGGCTTCTCTGGTTCAGGGAGTTTGGCTATCCCTCTGGTCTACGATTCCCTTTCAAGATATTTTTCCGGGGCGTATCCGCGACCAGTCTTACCAAATCTTTCACCCAGATGGATACTACGCCAATATGGCACGATACGCTCCCGGTTCTCGCTTTCCTCTATTGAAAAGTTTATCTTCGTGGCTGGTGGCTTACGACTTTATGCTGATTCAACGGTACGAAGTCAAAAATCAGCAATGGTTAATTCAAAATGTGGGCGTTGAGCAGGCGTTGCGAATTCGAGCTAAGTCTTTTACTGTTGATATTGCAGATGCGTGGTTTACAAAAGCAGTTGCTTCTCAAAAGGGGACTAGATTAAAGCACTTGGATCGAACCACAACTAAAAAGGTGGATAAAATTCTCCAAGCCACTCCCCAGTTAGAGCATCTTTACTGCGACCGGGACTTCCGAATTGTGAAAACTCAACGAGAGTCTAAGCAACGAGCGTCTTATACGATCGCCATCCGCAAATTTTAGGATGTGTAATTGATCGCGCCATCATGAAGTGCGCTTGAGATTTTTGTGCAGTAGCAGGATTAGCGATCGCAAATTGCATTTGAAACCATCAATAAAGATGTTGGGTGCGATCGCGCCTGACACTTCAAGCTTTGCTACATAAGTATTTTATATAATATCCTTACAGGGTGGATATACGGTAATTCTGTGTAATTTCCAGATATGAGTCATGAAGAAAGTTTCTGCATATTATGCTCATAGAATGACTGTGATGCTTGTATAGCTTTATAAAGCAAAAGATTATGTGGAAAGTTTCAATATAATAAATAGTTATGCTGCTTCATTGCCTAGAAACTTCCGGCGTATTTTAGAGTCCATACCAAAATGCAAATTGAACCATACGACCCCTACCAACTCGATGCCGTTATTCGTCTTTCGCTTCGGGCATGGAGTCCGGTTTTTGATTCAATTCAGAACGCGATGGACGCTGACGTGTACCAAGAATTCTATCCCGATAATTGGCGTGTGAGCCAGCAAAAAGCCGTCGAGGATGTCTGCGCTGCTGAAGACACAAATGTATGGGTTGCTATCGACGCAGGTTCTACTGTGGGTTTTGTAGCCGTGAAACTAGATTCCGAGTCCAGCATGGGTGAAATCTACATGGTCGCTGTCGATCCAGACTTTCAAGGTCACGGCATTGGCACCACTCTTATGGAATTCGCTCTTGCTTGGATGAAAGAGGCTGGGATGTCTATTGCTATGGTCGAAACCGGAGGTGATTCCGGTCATGCCCCAGCCCGTCGCACTTATGAAAAGGTGGGCTTCGGGCTGTTACCGATCGCCAGATACTTCAAGAAACTCTGAGTACAAGCGTCCTCAATATTGGGTAACGAGTAACGCACGTCAGTTTCGCTCAGTTGTAGCAACTGGCGTGGATAAGCGGGAGCGATCGCTATAACTCGATTGACTAACCAAAAACTATTATGGTTTGTAATATTTAGCCAATTGCACAATCTTTGACAATCTTTTAATTTACATAGCGATGCTTTTCAAATTCCGTGACTTTTGCCAATTACCCAATGACGACGAAAAAAGCGCGATAAAGCTGTTTCTTCCAAAGATAGGTAAATTGGGCGACCGTGCGGACAAGTGCGGGGGTTGCGAGTTCTTTGCCATTGGTCTAAAAGAGTCTGCATTTGCTCTAAACTTAACGGTGTACCATTGCGGATTGCACTACGACAGGCGACAGCAACTTGAGCGGTTTGTAAATCTCCACCCAAACTAAGCTCTAAAAGTGCCTCCGCGCAATCTTCTCGCTCTGCTAAAAGTGCTGGCGCGTTGCGAATTGCCCACACATCATCGCCAAAAGGCTCTACTTCTAAACCAATTCGTTCTAATTGCAGAGTTTGGACTGCTGATAAATTATTGAGAATAGCAGGAGTTTCTAACTTGACTAACTTCCAGTTTGTCAGCAATTGATCGTACAAAACCCGCTCGTGAGCAATGTGTTGTTCTACTAGCCACAAGCCCCCCGGATGCTCCACCATAATATAAGTATTGTGGACTTGGGAAACCGCTTTTAAACTAAAACTTGCCTCTATTTGTGGTGCTGGCTTTACTCCATAAGTACCTTGGGCTTCGGCGGCTTTAATTACTTTCCCTACCCTTGCGTTATGCACTTGTTCGCAAACACTATCGCTATTAAGACGTAGAATTTGCTCGATGGCTTGACTAACTTGTTCTTGCCAATGAGTGAGATTATTTAAGTAAATTTCTGTTTTCGCTGGGTGACGATTCCAATTAACTTGATTGGGACTGATTTTGAGGTGCAAAAAACATACTGGATAGCGATCGCGTGGTAAGGTTTTGGCAGTAGTAGCTAAAATAATTTGCTCTATTTCCGGCAACTTCACCATTCGCCCATTGACAGCGACTTTTACCCAATCTGGGCGATGGCGATGACATCTATCGGGTAAACCTAATACCAGTTGCAAAAGCCCCAGATTTTCTACTCCCAGTTGCGGTACTTCAACTTTTAACTGCTGTAAGTCACCTAAACGCAATTGACGAACAATTTGCGGTAATAGCTGTTGAGTAGTTATCCCCGGACTCAGCGTGAACCACTGACGGTCATCTAGCCACATTACCCAAGTAACTTGAGGATGACATAAAGCAATTTGTCCGATAGTAGTTTGAATTGCCTTTGTTTGTTGCGCAATTGTTGGCAATCCTGCGCGGCGTTCCCACCACGTACCAAATAAATTGTCTACTGTAACTACTGTACCTGGTGCGATCGCTACTGTTTCTATTTCTACAGGTTCTCCTTGGGGACAATAAGTAACCCGCCAAGCTTCATCGGTGGTTTGTCCGCGACTAAGAACTTCTAAATCAGCTAGTTGCGCCAAACTATGCAAAGCTTCTCCCCGAAAGCCCAGACTATTAATTTGCCACAAATCCTCGCAGTTACGAATTTTGCTAGTGCTATGGGCGGTGGCGGCTTGTTTTAAATCGTCCAGCAGCATCCCGCAACCGTTGTCAGACACCCGCACCCGCCACTGTTGCGCCCATACAGAGATGACAATCCGGGTTGCACCCGCATCTATCGCATTTTCGACAAGTTCGCGCACCACCGCCGCCAATGAATCGATTACTTCTCCGGCGGCGATGAGATGGACAACTTCTGTCGGTAAAGTTTGAATTCCAGAGATCATGTGTCAACGTTTTATCTAGATTTGCCCCTAAACACAGAAGACACACCAATTCGGTATGTCTTTGTTGAGCAATACTATTTTTTATTGTAATGTTTGCGTTAATTCTCTGAAGCGGGAGGGCGGCTAAAAATTGGTGACAAGAAAGCTACCAAAACCCCAATTAAAAATCCAGAGATATTCCGAACTAATGGCAACCATTCAGAGGTACGGGTAATTACGGGCGCAATTCCAAAGGCTAAAAACAAAATCCCCCATAATGGCGAGAAAATTAACGCCCATTGCCATGAAAAACCTTGCCCTTTGCTGCGCGATTGTCCCGCAAATCCACAAATTACGCCACCAAGTACCGAACTAATCAAGGTCAAAATCCACTGTTCTCGCGGTAATCCTGGTACAACTCGGCAACCACCTTGACGCAAACATCCTTCAATTGAGCCTAACGCTTGAATAATTGCTTGATCTTCGCCTTCTTCTCGTACAAAATATAAGTTGCCGAAGCGTGTCTGCAATTCTATCCAAAATGTACGCGGCAATAGATCGTAAACCGCATCGCCAATACTAAAATTAAGAATATATCCGCCTCTTGAATCTGCTACAAGCAAGATACTTTTTTCATCTAAACCCCAAAAACTTTTTACAGCAGTTCCCGGTGTGCGATCGTATTGAGTCAAAACGCGCAATTTCCAGCCTGTTTCTACTTGAAAGGCATCTAATTCTTGAGCTAACTTGTCTTCTTGGATGCTAGTTAGAGATTTTGCTAAATCAATAATTGGGGTTGGGGTTGCTGGGAGTAAATCGGGATTA
>CAJQOK010000349.1 GCA_905479905.1 uncultured Aliterella sp. | reverse complement strand
GCGCTGATACACTTCCACATCGTACCTTTCTAACCATGACATCAGCGTTGCGCCGATATTAAAGCTCAAATACTCGTAGTTATTGACGATCCCCACCACATCGCCCCATTCGTCTACCACTCTTGCAAAGGCATTTGGGCGGTAACATTCGTGATGTATGCGTTCGTTCCAGTCGTGAAATGGAGCCGCCCCCGCTTGTCTTTCCACCGCATCTAAATAAGGGTTTTCGCGGGGTGGCTGATAAAAATGACCGTGAACTGTAACGTAAACACCTGTCGCTGTTTGCAGGGGTGTGGCTGTAATCTCATTACTTTGATATTGCGTAACAGCACTAACGGGATCGGCAGCAAAAGTCATGTAGTATTAGTCCAAAATTATTGTTGTTAATAAATATGCAGAACCCAAAGATTGAAGACAAATTCAACTAAACAATGGGTTCGTAATAGCACGTTACGGAAAGATGGTAAAAAGTTCTAGAGTTTGCGTTGTTCATCTTAGTAGAGGCTGATTCTAATGACTTATTTAGGTGGATTGCCTCAGTTGGTCGTACACGCAACTTTTACTCTTAAATCTTAAGTAACGCCTCAAATTAAGTCAACCTAATATTTTGACAACACTTGGGGGATTACTTTACAAAGCTACACTTTTAATTACAGGCTATTAGCTTAATCCAGACTTTCCGCCAAGCTGGGAAGAAAAGCTGTTTTTCCAAGGAATTAGGAACAAAATTCGCAATGTCTTTCAAAAATGGTTTGTTTTTAGTTTTATTAGTATTTGTACCAATTTCGGCGGCGGCGCACTTTTTACACTGGGGAGAACTAGCAGTATTTATTACGGCGGGGTTAGCAATATTGCCTTTGGCGGCTTGGATGGGGAGCGCTACAGAGGAAATAGCTGTAGTAGTGGGCCCAACTTTAGGCGGCTTTTTAAACGCTACTTTTGGTAATGCTACCGAATTAATTATTGCCTTAATTGCACTCAATGCGGGGCTTGTCGATGTAGTCAAAGCTAGTATTACAGGCTCAATTATTAGTAACTTACTTTTGGTGATGGGTTTTTCGATGCTACTAGGGGGTTTGCGCTACAAAGAACAAGAGTTTCCTTCCTTCGTGGCGCGGGTAAATGCTTCTTTGATGAACCTAGCTGTAATTGCCATTTTGATGCCTACCGCCGTTAATTTTACATCTTCGGGCATTCCTGAAGCTATCTTACAGAACTTATCTATTGCAGTGGCGATCGTTTTGATTTTGGTTTATGGCTTGACGCTACTATTTTCAATGAAAACTCACTCTTACCTCTACGATGTGGGTTTAGCGGAAATTAAGCAAGTTGAATTAGCTGAGGCAAATTTGATTGAGGGCGAAACTGGTGTCAATTTATGGCTGTGGGTTGGAGTATTGCTGGGCGCAACTTTGCTTGTAGCGGTGGAATCGGAATTATTAGTCGAATCGCTGGAAGTCGCTACAGCGCAACTCGGTTTAACTTCACTATTTACTGGAGTAATCGTTGTTCCCATTATTGGTAATGCTGCCGAACACACTACGGCGGTTACAGTAGCAATGAAAAACAAAATGGATCTTTCAGTCTCGGTCGCTGTAGGATCGAGCTTGCAGATTGCTCTATTCGTCGCTCCGGTATTGGTTTTAGCTGGTTGGTTTATGGGTAAACCAATGGACTTAAATTTTAATCCCTTTGAATTAGTTGCTGTGGCGGTGTCTGTATTAATTGCCAATTCTATTAGTTCCGATGGGCGCTCTAATTGGCTAGAAGGCACAATGTTATTAGCAGCTTATGTGGTTTTGGGACTGGCTTTCTATTACCATCCAGTAATTGAGGGTATGGTTTAATTTTTTCAAATAATTAAAGACGTTCCACCGGAACGTCTCTACAAGCACAATAGAATTAATCATTATCTTTAATTTCTTATGACTTCTAGAATCCCAACGTCTTTAAATTATCCAATTATCCCCAACACTGAAGATAATTTTGCGATATTTTTTGCCCCCTTATCTTTGACTGAAGTTTACGACTTAGCCGACGATCGCGCTAATGGCGCAGTAGTAGTTATGAGTGGGATGGTTCGCAATCAAACCGGGGGTAGAGCGGTAATTGCTTTAGAGTATCAAGCTTACGAACCGATGGCAATCCAAGTATTTCGCTCTATCGCCGCCGAGATTCGCCAGCAATGGCACGATGTTAACCGTGTAATTATCCATCACCGCGTCGGACGCTTGCTTGTTGGCGAAATCAGCGTTTTAATTGCTGTGGGTTGTCCTCACCGCAAAGAGGCGTTTGAGGCTTGCCATTATGCGATCAATGCCCTTAAAGACAATGCTCCTATCTGGAAAAAAGAATGGTATAACGACGGGGAATGGAGTTGGATGAAGTGCTGTTGAGAACTACCCCAAATCGTACTATTTACTACCCTTTATAGCCTATTTTGTCAAATAAGTATAAGTAATCAGGATTAAACACCTAAATTCCATTACTAATTGCGTTCAATAGCACGGTTGAAATCGGTAATTTTTCTCGTAGTATCTAAGATGAAGCAAAAGAAACTAAGCATTCGTTTTGATTAGCGAATTGGGATTTTGCTTTAGAAAAACTTATTAATGCCCCGATCAAGAGAGGAAATACGCAATGGCAACTTACAAAGTCACTTTAATCAGCGAAGCTGAAGGCTTAAATCAAACGATTGAAGTTGACGACGATACATACATTTTAGATGCGGCGGAAGAAGCTGGGCTTGACTTGCCTTACTCTTGCCGTGCGGGTGCTTGCTCCACTTGCGCGGGTAAAATCAAGTCGGGTACTGTTGACCAATCCGATCAGTCTTTCTTAGATGACGATCAAATTGAAGCTGGTTATGTCTTGACTTGCGTAGCTTACCCAAGCTCAGACTGCACCATCGAAACTCATAAGGAAGAAGAACTTTACTAATTAATGCGATCGCACTGATTAGTAACAAAAGTGTTAAGGCAGGAATGTTCCTGCCTTTTTTCCGCTCAACGCTTAACGACGGCATCCAAAACCTGAAGTGTAGTTCCTGGATAGTAAAAGTTTAAAATCCGTTTGCTTGTCCAGCCTAACTCCGCCAAACGATAAGACCCGGTTTGACTCAACCCGACTCCATGCCCAAAACCACCACCCACAAAGGCATAACCCCATAAGGGATTATTATCTTTTTTCACAGTTTCCAAATAAAATAAGGTGCTTCGGGGTGCAGAAAAGGCGCTGCGAACTTCGTCTTTAAACAAATTAAACGTCCCGATATCTGTTTGCACCGATAGCTTTAAAATTCTCCCCCCAGGCGATCGCTCTACGACTTCTAAGCCTTGAAGTTTTTGAAACCTAGCAAAAGGACTTCTATTTACTTGTAGGTATTTCTGCAAATCTTTCGTCAGTTGCTCTATACTGCTTTCTCTGCGCCAACGAAAGGTTTTCCAGCCAACTTCGTTAAATCCACGATTGATACTAATAAACTGCTGAAAGTTTTGCTCATTAGCTAAACTCTGGCGCGATAAATTCCACACATTACTAGCCGCATCGACTATAGGCTTTAAGTAAGGGCGATCTTCTCCATTCCAAACATCGCTAAACTTAGCCGTTACACCGCCTGTTGTTGAAGAATACAAAGCGTCTACTAATTGATTTTGATAAGTAAGAACTTGTCCTTTAGTTGCCGAAATCGCGCGATCGCTATTTGGACTTGCGCCGCTTAGTCCCTTATATACTTGACAATGAACGTCGGCGGATAGTTCGTAGCCATCAATGGCAAAGCGACGCACATTTCTTAAAGCATAAGTTCGAGCGATAATTGTCTGTGCTTCTACAGCATTGTAAGGTGCTTTAGCGCCGATTTCGTTGGGTACTACGCCCCGCAAATAGCTTTCAACGGGAACATCATTAATTAGCGTATAACTACCGTAGGCGTTCCCCTGCAACCGCAAACGTCCAGGATAGGCGATCGCATCGGTTTTATCTTTAGCTTGACTAACTTTAATTACATTTTTAGTTGCAGAAATACTTAACTTTTCTCGACTGTAGCGATTTCCATTGACAATCCAGCTAAGTTTGGGCAATTTTTGGACAACTTTACTATCCAAATAGGCGATCTTATTACCTTTTGTTTGCAAGCTCCCCATCAACAACCGCCGCAATAACGGCGTATTGTATACATCTCTTTTTGCCCAAACCTCCCAAC
>CAJQOK010000348.1 GCA_905479905.1 uncultured Aliterella sp. | reverse complement strand
AAAGCGGTGTAGATGAACCTGACCGCTTTGTTGACGTGGGTTAGGGGGGTCTTTCCCATCGCCTACCGACCAAAAGACATTCTCTTAGACAAATTCGCCTCTAGCTACCATAATTACTTTACCGCCCACAAATACATCAATGTCTGCGTCAGTTTTCTGAGCTTTTAGCAATAAAAGTGAATCTCTCCCAATTTCATAACCTTGTTCAACGCGAATATCGACTGAATCAGCCCCAAAATAAGCATAATTCGCTAAATACCCAGCCAAACAACCATTAGCGCTCCCCGTCGCCGGATCTTCGGGAATACCTAAGTAATCGCAGAATACGCGCACATTTAAGTTATTTTCTTGATGATAGGTTTCTGGGCAGAATACTAAAATTGCCTTAGCTTCAGTATTACTAATTAGTGCAAAATATGGTTCTAGATTGACCTTAGCTTTTTTAACGGCGGCTAGGGTTTTTAAAGGGACGATTATAAATGGTACGCCTGTAGAAACGGATTGAATCGGGAAGTTACTATCTATATCGTCTATAGGTAAATTTAATAGAGGCGCGATCGCATCTACACTAAAAGTCTGTCCAAAAATCGGCGGAAGTTGCTGCATCCACAACAACTCTACAGAATTATCCACATAATGCAGAGTTACAGGTATTTGTCCAACTTTTAAGTTCAAGGTAACTTTGTCAACAGGTTGCTTAACAATCTCCTGTTGAATGATGTATGCAGTCCCTAAAGTAGGATGACCAGCAAAAGGAAGTTCTTGCGCTGGGGTAAAAATCCGCACGTCGTAGCCACCGTCACGGCTTTGATTGTTAGTAATGAAAGTTGTCTCTGAGTAGTTTATTTCTTTGGCTATACGCTGCATTTGGTGACTGGCTATAATTCCAGCATCGATAAATACGGCTAGTTGATTGCCATGATATTTTTCCTCAGCAAAGACATCGACAATATAATATTTCACTAGAGTTTGTTTTTGATTGTAGGGTAATAAATGCGAAGCCCGTTACCGGGCGCGCGATTAGGCTATCGTACTACCACTTCAAGCTTTGTTACATAAGTCTTTCAAATAATAAAGCAATGTTAAAAAGTATCGGGTTGTTCTGTCAAAGTTTCTACTAACAACGTCATTTGTTGCTGCTTTTGATTTAAAAAAGCTTCGCACTCGCGCAAATACTCCACCGCCGTACTAAATTCTGTAAAAACTTCTGCAAGCTCTAATTCGCCGGATTCTAGTTGATTGATAATTTTCTCAACTTTGGCAACAGTCGCCTCATAATTCCAATTTTGTTTCTTATTAGCGCGGGGATCGGTCATTATTTATCGAGAATCTCTGTTACTTTAACTTTAACTTGACCTGTACCTAGTTGGATAAGCAACTCTTGCTCCTTCGCTAGTTGGGAACTAGATCGTGCGATCGCCCCTTTTGCTGTTCTCACTACCGCATAACCCCGTTTTAATACCGCCTTGGGATCTAAAGCCGCAAGTTTTTCCTGCAAAAACTTACACCGCAAAGTCTCAGTTTGTAAGCGTTTTTGCGTTAATTGAACTAACTGTTGCTTTTGCCAACCAATTAGCTGTATTTGCTGCCCAATTTGGCGCTCTAAAGGCAAACGTTGCAAGCGACTTTGCAAACGCCCAAAACGATTTTGAACAGTATCCAATTGACCTTTAGCCGCCCTTTGCAAAGCTTGCAAGCGCTCTTGATGTTCGGCGTAAAGGCTAGTAAGTTCTGGTACAACTTGTTCGGCGGCGGCGGTGGGAGTATGAGCATAGGCATCGGCGACCAAATCTGCTAAAGATTCGTCCCGTTGATGACCGATGCCAGTAATTACAGGAATTGAACAATTGGCGATCGCTCTTACTACTCTTTCGTCATTAAAGCACGCCAATTCCTCCGTTGCACCGCCGCCACGAGCTAATATTAGTACCTCTGCCCGTCCATCTTTTTCTACTCGCTCTATGCCTTTAACAATCGATGCTGGCGCTTGTTCCCCTTGAACAATTGCTGGAGAAAATAACACTTGCAAACCTGGGTAACGCTGCCCTAAAGTTTTTTGCATATCTCCCCAGGCGGCGGCGGAGGCTGAAGTAACTACAGCGACGGTTTGGGGGTGCAGAGGTAGGGGCTTTTTCCGCTCAAGGTCAAACAAACCCTCCGCCGCCAAGAAGCCGCGCAACTGCCGATAACGCAACGCTAATAAGCCTGATCCCGCAGGCAAACTTTGCCACACCGTCAATTGATATTGTCCACGAACTGGATATAACCGAATACTACCTAAAACTATTACCTGCTCCCCCATTACCGGAACTTGGGCTAATTTTTCTAACTGACCATGCCAAGCAACACAACTGATTGCAGCTTTGTCTTGGGGATCTGTGAGCGTAAAAAACAATCCTTTGCGGTGGTGATTGGTACTAGAAACTTCTCCAGTAATCCAAACTTGGCGTAATTGCCCGTCTTGCTCTAATAATTCTTGAATGTAAGCAGTGATTCCGCCGACAGAAATTGGGGCTAATTCGGGTACAGTATCCGATAGAGGGATCATGGAAATAATGCGATCGCGCTTTATACACACTAATCTTAAACTACTGCAAAATCTCCGCTCCTCGCCTTTACATTACTTCACTTCTTGCCCCATTGCCTACCGAGCGCAGAGGCGAAAAATTAGTTAAAATAGTATGTCTGCACTACTGCTGAATCAACGGACAATTTTTTATATCTCTCCCTATTTAGAGGCGCGAATGGCAACCGAAACAACAGACACCACTGGCAAGCAAAAAGCCCTAACATTAGTTCTTAACCAAATTGAGCGCAGCTTTGGTAAAGGTGCAATTATGCGCCTTGGTGATGCCACCCGCATGAAAGTAGAAACAATTTCAAGTGGCGCGCTCACCCTAGATTTGGCTCTAGGCGGCGGTTTACCCAAAGGACGGGTAATTGAAATCTATGGCCCGGAAAGTTCTGGTAAAACAACTTTAGCTCTCCATGCCTTAGCTGAAGTGCAAAGAAATGGCGGTGTCGCCGCCTTCGTTGATGCTGAACACGCTCTCGATCCCACCTACGCCGCCGCTTTGGGTGTAGACATTGCCAACTTGCTAGTTTCTCAACCAGATACCGGAGAATCTGCCTTAGAAATTGTCGATCAATTAGTGCGAAGTGCCGCCGTTGATATTGTAGTTATTGACTCGGTAGCGGCGCTAGTTCCCCGCGCAGAAATTGAAGGCGAGATGGGAGATGTTCATGTGGGCTTGCAAGCTCGGTTGATGAGTCAAGCTTTACGTAAAATTACTGGCAATATTGGCAAGTCTGGCTGCACGGTAATCTTTTTAAACCAGTTACGTTTAAAAATTGGCGTTTCCTATGGTAACCCCGAAACCACAACGGGGGGTAATGCGCTAAAGTTCTACGCTTCAGTGCGGCTAGATATCCGCCGGATTCAAACCTTGAAAAAAGGTACAGATGAGTTTGGCAACCGCGTCAAAGTTAAAGTAGCTAAAAACAAAGTCGCTCCACCATTTCGGATTGCTGAGTTTGACATTATTTTTGGCAAAGGCATTTCTACTCTAGGCTGTATCGTAGATTTAGCTGAAGAAACTGGGGTGATTGTCCGTAAAGGCGCTTGGTATAGCTACAACGGCGAAAATATATCTCAAGGTCGAGATAATGCGATCAAATACCTAGAAGACAAACCAGAAATTGCCGAAATTGTCCAGCAACAGGTACGTCAAAAACTAGAAATGGGAGCCGTAGTTTCTGCTAACTCTGTAGCGGTAGTTAGTGAAGACGATGAAATCGATGAAATCGATGAGCTTGATGGCGAGTAGATAAAATTATTGGCACAAAATAGCGCTCTCTAGTAGGAGCGCAATTTTGTGGTAGATATGCTTATTCTCTTGATATTTATCTGCACCGATTAGATTGTTTTAGTAACTAAAGTTGGAGCCTCGCAAGGCGCGATGGAGTATTTAACCAAATCTGCCAATTCTTGAAGCTGGCTAATTGCTTCTGCTCCTTCTAACTTCATCAATTCACGGTCATCCCGCATTTCTGTCCAGGTGATGCCATAATCGGATACTAAAAACCGAATCAGATGGTCTTTATTTAAGCTAACCATGAATGAGGCACTACTCATTTGACCGCCACAGGTATAACAAGATGCTGGGTAGCCGCGA
>CAJQOK010000347.1 GCA_905479905.1 uncultured Aliterella sp. | reverse complement strand
AACTACCGCTCCTGCTCATTGCTGGCTCAAAAAAATGATCGGCAAGAGGTCCGGCGATCGCTGCTCCTAGAGGAATCGTAATTTGAGCGATTAAATCGCGAGTGGCAAATACTCGTCCCTGAATCTCTGGTTTGACCTTAGACATCCAAATTGCTTGATTAGAACTATCGGGGAAGGGAGAACAAAAACCACTAGACAATGCAGCAGCAACTTTGATTAACGTCGTCTGGGTTATAGATAGTACGATTAGACTCAGCTTCCAAATTGCACTACCTAGTAATAATCCATGAATGCGGCGTTTAGGTCCTCCCCAAATGCTAACGGTTACTGCACCGAGTAAACCACCGATCCCAAAGCTAGTTAAAAGTTCGCCCCAAATGGCTGAGTTGTTACCGCTACGAGCTAAAACCATTGCTGGGAGAATAGCAAAATTAATATTTTCAATCAAATTGTCTATCGATAGAAAAACGATAACTGCAAGTAAACTGGGATGTTTGAAAACATAGTGAAAGCCAAAAGTTAATTCCTGCTTAATAGTTTGGATGCTTTGCTGACTAACTTGATTTTGGCTAAGTTGAGGAATGCGAACGATACTAAGAGTGCTAATAGCAATGATGAAAGTAACAATATCGAGGGTAAGAATTCCTGTCAAACCAATTAGAGGATATAGATTTCCAGCTAAGGCAGGCGCTAAAATATAAGCTCCTGACATCTGAATTGAATTGAGAGCAGCAGCCCTCGTATAATGCTGCTTAGGAACAATTAAAGCCAAAGAAGCGGAGTAAGCTAAACCTTGCAAGAAGCCAAAAAAACCATTAACTGCGCCTGTAAAGTATAGATGCCATATCTCCAGGCGATCGCTTAAAAATAGGCACAAAATAGCGATTGTCGAGCAACCTGCAAATAAATCTCCTACTATCATCAACTTTTGGCGATGAATGCGATCGACTAATACCCCAGCAAACAAGGCAGCAAATACTTTGGGAGTTTGGGTAAAAAACAAGATGAAAGATAAAGGAGTTGCTTTTCCGGTAACTGACCAAGCCCAAATTGTAATGGCAAAGTTAGTCATCTCTGAACCAAGCATTGAAGCTAATTGACCGATCCAGACGATAAGAAAAGTACGCATTTTTAATCGAAGTTGAGATTAATTTGGTTATTTAGTGTCTGGAGATAGCTGTTGCTGGAGTTGAGAAAGAAATATCTCTGCGCCAATTGGTCCTGGCATGGCTCGACAGAGATAGGCGCTGGTAAAATATACCCGACCGCTTTTCTTAGCTGGTAGAGATTGAGCGATCGCGTTATTGTTCCACTGCTGTTTAACAGATGCTATTTGATCGCTAACCAAATCTTTTCCTGGCTTACTAAAGCCACTGTTGTAGGCTTGAATAACAATTAAATCAGCAGCTAGTTGGGGCAAAATTTCTAAGGAAACATTGCCTCCTTGTGCCTCTTTTCCCTCCGAATTGGCAGGAAAGACAAGTTGAAACCCCACCTCTTTCAACAGTGCGCTACAGTAACTTTTGTGGTTATAAGGATCGATTTGAACTCCTTGGTCTAACCGCTCCGAGCCTAACAGCAATACCCTAGGATATTTACTCACAATCGGCTGTAATACTTTTTGCGCTCGCTCAAGTCTTTCTGTGTGTTGGGCAATGACTTTTTCTGCTTGCTCGGATTTGCCAAAAGCCTTGGCAATTACGCGAATTTGCTTTTGCCACTGGTCATCAACAGTATAAGCGAACAATAACGTAGGTGCAATTTGGGAGAGCAATGCATATTCATCTTGATTTGAGTAAGTTTCCCCTAGGATTAAATCTGGTTGAAGTTGAGCAATAGCCTCCAGAGAGGGGTTGTCAGCAGTACCCAAATTCGCGGGCTGATTGGTAACTCTCTTTCCTAAAAAAGGAATTTGTTGGCTGGGGCGATCAAACTTGCTAGAAGGTAAGGAAAAATAATCGGCGTACCCCACCGCTTGAATATTTAGGGCAAGTAATATTTCTAGCATATTGGGACTGAGGGCAACAATTTTTTGGGGTTGACCGCAGACTTTAGTTTCTCCTCCATCGTGTTGCAGAGATTGACAGTTAGTAGATGATGCTTTATGCTGCTGGAGATCTCTTTGGCGGACTGCATCTGCGCCATTATTACTATTACAAGCAACTGCCAAAACTGTCAGCAGACCTAGCATTGCTAAAGCGATCGCTCGGCGCAATTTGCCAATTCTCCAATACCAACCAACTAAATTTCTCCAAAAGCCATATTTCATACAGTAATACTTAAAACTTGATCGAAATCGAACCAAGAACGGTAAAAGGTTCGCCGCGATCGTTGCCTCTTTCTCTCAATGACGTACCTGCTATATAATCTACATCGAATAAATTTCTAAAATTCAGGGCAACACGCCAATCGTCGCGCTGGTAAAATACAGCAGCATTAGTTAGAAAGTAACTATCTACTTCAAAGGAGTTCTCTAAATCTCCAACGCGATCGCCTACAAAATTAAAACCCACACCGAAACCGAGTCCTTGGAGATCGCCAAGTTGAATTTCGTAAGTTGTCCACAAACCAGCACTGTGTTTGGGAGCATTAGGCAAGCGATTGCCAATGGCAATTAGGTTATCTTCTGTAACTTTGGCATCGATGTAAGCATAGGAAGCAATAATGTTCCACCCAGGCAAAATTTCTCCACTGACATCTAGCTCGACACCTTGGCTTTCCTGTTCTCCTGTGGCGACAAAAGAAAAAGGATCCTCGGGGTCTTCAGTAGAAACATTTTGCTTATTAATGTTGAAATAAGCCAAAGTCGCAAACAGCTTACTCTCCAATAGCTCGGACTTGATGCCGACTTCAAACCCTTCACCGCGTTCTGGGTTTAGAGCTTCTCCACCGCTTGTAGTTTCATTGTTAGGAGCAAAGGACTGCGAGTAGCTGGCATAAAGGGAGATTTCTTCAATAGGTTTGTAAACAAGTCCTAGGCGGGGAATTAGGGCATCGTTATTTTGAGTTGTTTCCGTTGAAGTGGGGTCGAAGTCAGTGGGATTGTTGGTGACGATTTGTTCTACGGTGTCATAACGCAGCCCTGCTAACAGAAAGAAACTATCAGAAAAGGAAACTCGATCTTGGACAAAAACCCCCAATCGCCGAGTTTCTGTTTCGCGATCGCTAATCAAAGGCAATTGATCGAAATCTGGTCTAGAAGCAGTTTTGTATAAAGGGTCAAAAAGATTCAGTTCTAAAGGATTAGCATCATCTAGGCGAATGAGATCGTTAAAATTATCTCTAGTAAAATTCAAATCGATACCGAACAAAAGCTCGTGGTCAATTGCTCCTGTAGCAACCTTGCCGATGGCGCTGGTTTGTAAAGAATAACTTTCTCCTTTTTGAGGTTGAGCCGCCCAGAAACGAGTTACCGTGCCTGTTTCTTCGTCGATCTCGAAAGGATAAGCAACTTCTAATAGAGCATTTTGTCTTGTAAAGCGAAAAGCATTACGTAATTCCCAATTGTCGTTAAAACGATGCTCTAAGTCGTAGCCAACACTTATATAATCTTCTTTGCCAAAATCGTCGGGTTCATTGGTAATGCGATCAAAGGGAATATCAGCAATTCTGTTACCAATAGCAGGAATACCAAAACTCGGCGGTCGCTTTTCAGTGAGAAACTCTAATTCAAAGGTTAGATCAGTGCGATCGCTAATTTTCCAAGTTACTACAGGTGAAATGAAAAGCCGTTCTATCTTGCGATCGACATCTTGGATATCGTCATTAATGCGGTAGAGCGCATTTAGTCTGTAAAGCAACTTGCCATCGTCAGTGAGTGGGCCAGAAAAATCGATTCTAGGACTGATAAAGTTGCGATTGCCAAACTGTGCCTCAATTTCGTAGAAAGGAGTAGATGTAGGTTTCTTCGTTACCAGGTTAATTAAACCCCCAGGTTCGCTCTCGCCATACAAGACTGATGCTGGTCCTTTTAATACTTCAACTCGTTCGAGATTAGCCGTCTCTGGAAACACATCTGCGCCAAATTGTCGGAAACCATCGCGGAGAATTGGCGCGCCATCAAAACCACGAATATTAAATTCAAGGTTTCTACCTAAATTTGTACTACCAGATGTAACGCCGCTAACATTACGCAGAGCTTGATCGAGGCGAGTTACCTGTTGGTCTTCCAATACCTGTTGTGGAACCACCTGAACTGCTTGAGGAGTATCAAGTATTGGTGCATCAGTTCGCGTTGCCGAAGTAGCATCGGGAATGAAATAATCGTTATCTTCTTCCTCACCTGTCACAAAAATTTCGATTTCTTCATCGGGTTGAGTTTGAGCCGTACTTACTTGGGGAGTAATATTTAATACTAAATTTTCTTGTGACGGCGTTACTTCGGCAGTAGGCGCTTGTTCTTCTCCTGTAATTGTCACCCGGATGTTACTGCCATCTACTTGAGTTGCGCTAATTTCTGTAATTCCTGGTATGGGATTGGTTTGTTTAAACTCATTCCCTGTTGGTAAAGCTAGAGTAGCATCCGAAATATTAACGACTAAGTTGTTACCCTCTGCAAGAATTGAGGGTGCTAATTGTTTTCCTTTGGGTGTTTGAAACACAATTTCTAATCCATCATCGGTTTGCTTCAACTCTATCGCTGTAACTTGAACCAGTGAAGCTGGGGTACTGTTTTGAGCTAATAAGGTTTGGGTAGAAATTGAGTGGATTTGTGTCTGTCGATTTTCTAGTTGCCGATTGCTAAGAGCAAAATTTGCCAATATCTTAGTCTCTGCTAAGGCTGGTTCAATTTCACAGAGGCAGATAAATATTGCCAACCATCCCCAGAGAAAATAAAACTTATCAAATTGCTTCATCACTTTCCACCAATTTTTCACACCAAATTTTCCGTTGTCCGCGTTCTGCGACAGATAGGGTTGCAGTCATCTGGCTGACGGATCTGCGATCGCAGCTTTACTGAGGTATTTCGCGATCTAGCAAAGCCAACCAATAGCTTACTGCAAATTATTATTAGTAATGGTTACAAGTTAATTTCAATAAAGCGACGTAGTTGCTAATCAAAATCTCTTTATCTGCAAAGATAAAGGCTGTATAACCAACTGAATAACGAATCTGTTCAGAATGAGTTCTAAGTTATCATCCTAGACTTTAGCGAAAGGTTCTCAATGACGATACATAACTTAATAAAATTAATTCTCAATTAACTGAGCGATCGCTGCGGTCGCACCCGTTGCAAATAGCTTGTCTATCGACCAGGCAAAGTGCGATCGCTTTTCACCGGATCGCGTGCGGGAAGCCCCTGACTTCAGGGATGGGGAGGAACGCAATTAGCAATGGCATTTTTGGGATGACTCCGTCATCCCAAAAGATGCCGCCTTTTAAGTGCTAGTCACTTGTGATATAATGTGAAGTATGAATCAAGTCCTGACAATAGTTTGTAAGCTTAACCCCACTTCTTCCCAAGTTGCCATGATTGAAGCAACTTTGAAGGCGTTTGCGGATGGTTGCAATTATGCCAATAGCCAAGTCAAACCACAGATAACAAGTAAGACAACCATTCAAAACCTGGTTTATCAAAACTTGCGGTCTATGTTTGGCTTGTCTGCTAATTTGGCGGTTAGGGCTTGCGCTAGAGTCGGCGCTAACCGTAAAACTGCGAAGCAAAAAGGATCGCGGGTTCAGGCATTTAAGCCAACTTCTGCTGATTATGATGCTCGGATTTTCGACTTCAGAGAGAAGGACTGGACGGCTAGTTTGACTTTGATTGGGGGAAGGGAACACATCAGTATTAATGCTGGCAACTACCAAAGAGGAAAACTCTCTGGCAAAAAGCCAACATCGGCGCAGTTGTGTAAGCACCGAGACGGTGAATTTTATATTCATATTCAAGTTAAGGATGAAGTAGTAGAACCAATCAAATCGAATAAAGTGATTGGCGTTGACTTTGGAAGACGAGACATCGCCGTTACCTCGATGGGGGATAAGTGGGATGGAAAACAGATAACTGATAAGCGCGATAAATTTGCGCGAGTCAGAGCATCGCTCCAAAAAAAAGCATCGAAAGGCACAAGGTCTACTCGCCGTAGGGCAAGGCAGATTTTGCAACGGCTGTCGGGGCGTGAGCGGCGCTATCAAACATGGCTGAACCATAACATCAGTAAATTGATTGTCCTGTCGGCACTTGCGAACAATGCCATCATTGCAATTGAAGACCTTACAGGTATCAGAGAACGGACTAATCAGTTGCCCAGAACCAAAGCCGAACGTAGGCGTAGTAACAGTTGGGCATTTTTTCAACTCCGAATGTTTCTGAGCTACAAAAGCTTGAAATATGGTGTTGAATTGATTGCGGTTAATCCTGCGTACACTAGCCAAACGTGCGCTGAGTGCTTGCACATTCATCCTGTAAAAGGTAAGTCCTACCGTTCGGGAAAAGTATTTAAGTGTGGGCATTGTGGCAATCATTGTGATGCTGATGAAAATGGTTCAAAAATGATTTCAATCGTCGGAGGCTCAGTAAATAGCCTCGGAGGTTCAAGGCTTTTCTGCTCTTTGAGTAGTCAAGTCTTAGGGCTACTTGCATTGCCCCGCCCTTCAGGGCTGGGGTTAGTTTACAACGGGATAGAATCAGCCCAAGACCTATCTGATTTTTCTTGCCACTAAGTAAACACCAAAGGATTAGATAAAAAAACCTGCTTCTCGTAATTCTTCCATACTCTTTTTAACAGCCCAAATTAAATAATCAATATCTTT